>CAMZIK010000227.1 GCA_947307175.1 uncultured Clostridia bacterium | reverse complement strand
CTTTTTTATTATCATTTATGCCATATTTGGCTCAGTTTTATTTTAGCATACATATTTCAAGCTTTTTAAGATATGAAGATGAGGTCTTGTTTTCAGCAACAAGCGCAGCGATATATTCTTCGTCTGTCATATTGCCTCTTTCTATCATCAAGCTCACCCTCCTCGAAAAGAATTTTCACTACCGCTATTTTACCACAAAAAGCCCGAAAAGTCCATTGTTTTCAGACCTTTCGGGTGTATATCATATTTCAACTTTTATGTGCAGATTAACTGTTGAAACTTTCAGCAGACCGAATCTGTTTTAGCCGGTCTGATAGCAGTTTTTTGTTCGATAGACAGTCCTTCAAGCAGCCATCTGAATTCTTTTTGGGTTATCAGTTTTGCTTCTTTTGAGTCTCTCGGCCATTTGTACTTTCCATTCTCAAGCCTTTTTGTACAGTAGCACAAAGCCGTCCTCTTCCCAGAGCAGAGCTTTTATCCCATCGCAGCGTTTGCCGCAGAACAGGAATAAACTTCCCGAGAAGACATCAAGCTGATAATTCTGCTGAACGATTGCTGCGAGACCGTCTATAGCTTTTCTCATATCGGTATACCCGCAGACGATCTAGATATGCTCCGCCCGGCTGACATCACCTATCATCATAGGACTCCAAGCAAGCGCATCAGGGTATCGGCATTGAAATTATCGGGGATCTCGACCTTGACATTACCGACCGAAAGCCTGATATGTGTATCTTCACAGTGCTTGCTGATGGACTGAACAGGAACGATATCATGCTGTTCTGTTTCACTGCACAGAGCCTGCCGCACACGCTTCAACCGATAGTAGTATGTTTTAGGTTTAATGCCATTTTGCTCACACCAATCGGATACGCTCAGACCACTTTCATTCCTGCAGCGTATCATTTCTGCCCACTGACGCACCCTGACTTCATTCCTGACTTTGACTATCTCATTCATTCTTATCAACTCCATTTAGACTTTTTTAGATACTTCCAGTTTAGTCTATTTGGACCTTTTTTGATAGGGTGGTGTGTTGTTGGGCTGGTACGGTTTTCAGAGGTAGTTCAATCGAAAAAAACAAACATTTTGTGACGAAGTTAAGTGCAATGTGACGTAATTCGACACACTCTCAAATCCTTTATACACAAGGGTTTGGATAACCTTGTAGCGTGTAGCGAAAGTGCGTAGGGTCATACTAAGTCCTACGCAACTTCTCTTTGCCGAAAATTGCCCCATTACCACTTGCACGAGAATGCTCTATATGACGTTTATGGCTTTGTGGGTATTGCTTGTTACCGACAGTCAGTGCATCGCAACTGCTCCCATTTGGCAGCCAGTTGCAAGCTGCTACTTTATCGTGTCTGCTTTCGCAAAATTCTCTGCAAGGTTTTTCAGTGCATCAAGCCCTGCACCTTCAGCAAGCCTCATCCAGTTTAGTCTATTGAAATCTGTTTTGATAGGGGTAGTATGTTATTGGGCGGGGATTTTTATTTTTTAATTATTGTTACTATTTCATTATATGCTTTTTTTCTTTTTTTAAGTAATGCATAACAAATACGATGAATGGGGAAAAATGGCATTAAAATCTTGTACTGATAAAACAGCGGATAACGTTGTTTTATCATTTCTGGTGTTAAGAAAAACCTTTTAAACAAATATTGTATTTTACCGCCTTTGTTTTTTATACTGTTTTCAAGATTACCATATGTCCCTGAAAAAACGATATAGTCGAACATTTCGCTCTCCCCTGTTGTCAGCTTTTCGCCGCCGAGCAGATGCATTGCAAGTTCTCTGCTTTGCTTTTCATACTCTGCAATACCAAGCTTTTCGCATTCGGTTTCAATATATTGCATATTAAGCTTATTCATGAAGTGCGTTAAGATCATATATGTATCTACTATCGAACGAATACCAGTCCCGCCCGTTGAATAGTGTTTATACTCATGAGCTTTTATATAGAGATAAAAATCTTCATCAGTAAATGCTCTGCCGTAATTACTATTAGAACCGCTGATTATACGTTTTTCTATCTCTTTGAAATAGCAATATCTCGGATTTTTTTCATTCTTATCAAAAAGAGAAACATGCATCTGAAAATTGCTAACAGGGTCTTTATAGTATACATCATGCTTACTCATATTATATGATTCTACTCTAAACCCATTTGACAGCATGATCTCTTTAATATCCTTCTGTCTTGTATTGTCAATTAGTATATTGTTATCTCCCATCTGCCGCATACCAATTTGTGGATACAGATCTTTGATAAGTATGCCTTTAAGTGGCATATACCAGATGCAAGCCTTTTCAAGCTCTGCAAGGACGTTTTCACGCTCTGCATCAAGGATGATCGTTTTCCTAATCGCTTTGTTCTTCTCCTCTTCAAAGTCCTTGTCATAGATACCAGCGGACTCCAAAGCATACGCTGCAATAGCGGTCAGCGAATGCCCCTTTGCAACCTTAAACACGCCCGATAAGTCCATCTTATCGAGCTTTTCTTTTGCAGGTGCTTTGTTATTCAGCACACATCTGATAAGGTACATCAGATAATATGCGTTTTGCTTGTAGTCGTGCTTGGTCATCAATCTCTCCTGAACAAGTCTCTTGTGTAAACCTTTTCTTTTACATCATCAAGGCAGCTGTCGTATCTATTTGCGATTATGGCCGCCGATTGAGTCTTGAACTTCTCCAAATCGTTTACAACAACACTTCCAAAGAATGTCTCACCATCTTTAAGCGTTGGCTCATAAATAATAACAGTTGCACCCTTGGCTTTGATTCGTTTCATAACGCCTTGGATACTGCTCTGGCGGAAATTATCACTGTTAGATTTCATTGTTAATCTGTAAACTCCAACAACAACATTCTTTTCAGCAGCCTTATCCCACTGCGAACTACCTGTATAGTAGCCTGCCTTTTCAAGCACTCTGTCAGCGATAAAATCTTTTCTGGTGCGGTTTGATTCAACGATCGCAGTTATCATATTCTGCGGAACATCAGCATAGTTTGCAAGCAGCTGCTTGGTGTCCTTGGGAAGACAATAACCACCATAGCCGAAGCTCGGATTGTTGTAATGACTGCCGATTCTCGGGTCAAGGCAAACGCCGTTGATGATCGCCTGAGTATCGAGACCTTTCATTTCGGCATAAGTATCCAGCTCATTAAAATACGATACCCGAAGCGCAAGATAAGTGTTCGCAAAAAGCTTGACCGCCTCAGCCTCGGTAAAGCCCATAAACAGCGTGTCGATGTTTTCCTTGATCGCACCCTTCTGGAGCAGTCCGGCAAAAGTGTGAGCAGCTTCAACAAGCTTCTCATCATCGAGATCAGTTCCCACGATGATACGGCTGGGATAAAGATTATCATACAGTGCCTTGCTTTCACGGAGAAACTCAGGACTGAAAATAATATTCTTGGTGTTGTACTTTTCTCTGACCGACTTAGTGTATCCGACAGGAATAGTGGATTTGATGACCATTATCGCATCGGGATTCACTTTAAGCACAAGTTCGATAACTGCTTCGACCGCACTGCAATCAAAGAAATTTTTCTTCGAATCGTAGTTTGTGGGGGCGGCTATGACAACAAATTCTGCGTCCTTGTATGCACTCCCACCGTCAAGGGTTGCAGTCAGATCAAGCTCTTTTTCGGTAAGATATTTCTCTATGTATTCGTCCTGAATGGGCGATTTTTTGTTGTTGATAAGCTCAACTTTTTCGGGGATTATATCAACGGCTGTGACTTTGTTATGCTGCGCCAGAAGCGTTGCAATCGACAATCCGACATATCCTGTTCCTGCTACTGCGATTCTCATTTTTCTTCTCCTGACATATAGTATTGCTTGTACCACTGTGCAAACTGTCTTAATCCTGTGCGCAGATCAATGCTTGGCTTGAAACCGAAATCTCTTTCAAGTGCAGACGAATCTGCATATGTTACGGGCACGTCTCCTGGCTGCATTGGAACAAGCTCTTTGTGTGCCTCAAAGTCGTAATCTTCGGGGAGTACACCTACTCTTATAAGTTCCTCGCTCAATATCTGCACAAAATCGAGCAGATTCTCCGGCTGTCCTCCGCCAATGTTATATAGTGCATAAGGCGGAATTGGAAGGCCGTCTTCGCCATTCTGCTTTTCGGGGGCGTGCTGCATCACGCGCACGACGCCTTCGACAATGTCATCAACGTAGGTGAAGTCGCGCTTGCACTTGCCGTAGTTGAAAATCTGGATGGTCTTGCCGGCTTTAAGCTTGTTTGTAAAGCCGAAGTAGG
>CAMZIK010000226.1 GCA_947307175.1 uncultured Clostridia bacterium | reverse complement strand
CGTAGGAGCGTCGTTCCCTTTATTATAATCACTTACTAATTGACCACAGGCAGCTTTTATTCTATTACCTCTTGATTCTCGAAGTTTTACTTCCAAGCCAGCCTCCTCTAGTCTAATCTTAAATGCAACCAATTGTTGCTTGTTAGGACGTTTGATTCTCTTACAGGCAGTTTCATTATATTGTAAAAGATTAATCAGTACATTTTTTCCTCTAAACCATTTACCAAGTTGTCTTACGTCTGAAGCCCTATCATTAATTCCAGGAGCGAGCAGATATGCAATGGTAATCTTTCTGTTATGTCGTTCAGAATAGGAAAGCGCAGCTTCGACAACACTATGAATGCTATTGGATTTCATGTGTGGCATAATCATGTTTCTAGTAGCTTGATCCGTTGCGTGAAGAGAGAGTGTAAACTGAATCTTTAAATGCTCCTCTCTCAGTCGCTTCAACTGTTCAATTGGTCCAACAGTCGATACATTTATGCCATCTGTAGGAAAATTAAGTCCATTGCGATCACGAAGTATATGAATACTTTTAATCAGATTATCATAATTAAAGAGAGGTTCTCCCATCCCCATAAAAACGATTCTGTTGACACGTTCTTTCAAAAGAACGATTTGCTGAACTATTTCAGCTGGTGAAAGATTGCGAATAAATCCATTTTTTCCTGATGCACAGAAAATACACCCCACCGGACAACCGACCATAGTGCTAACGCATACCGTATTGCCAGTCCTTCTTTTAATGCATACTGTTTCAATGCAGTAGCCATCTTGTAATTCAAAAGCATACTTTGTAGTATCTCCCCCTACATATATGTCTTTTATAGTCATAGTTTGATTTTTAGGACTTACGCCACTTTTATACAAGTTTTTGAATAAAGACTTAGCTCGTTCTTCTCCCATACATTTTGCTACTTCATCAAAAGTATAATTGTACGGATTGTCCTGAATCATTTCTAATGTAGGAGGGACTATTTTCTCTTTATTTGCCATGATAATTCCTTTCCTCGCATTGTATTTAAGTAATATTTTACACAAACCAACTTGTGTGGATTATAACTTGAAAATATCAAAAGGGTGTACAAACCCTATTGTATATATTATACATCTTTTTTTCTTTCCGTCAAGATAGAAATTGCATCTCAATAATGTGAATTGTATCATTTTTTCACTTATTGGGATGCATACTTACTTAGAATAATCTCATAATAGCTTTATCTATGTCTTTATGCATCGAACTATTGCAATTACCTCAGGCTCGTGGAACTGATATTGATGATTTATGGTTAAATGTTTTAGGAGCATTTATTGGGTATTGGGCTTATATCTTAATAACAAAGAATCAAAAATTCAATAAATTTTTTAATAGGGTTGTAATTTCATAATCAATCTCTGGATATTTGAATTAGTGTGTTGCGTCCGAACTTGAAAAGCAATGAATTAACCCAACTTATCAAGACCGTTCCCCAGAAGGCGCACAAACAGTGCCTTTTGAAGCCCAAAAGCGTGACATCTTTTCGATATATATTAGAAAATATATTTAAATGCGATTTATCGCTTTAAAGTGTTGATTTTAAAGATTGTTCGTGCTATAATAACAGCAGTACTGTTGATACTGTTTTGATACTGTTATAATTTGAAGCCCAAAATAATAGGCAGAATAGCGGTAATAATGGTATCAAAAGAAATGAATACTAAACTAATATGTTTAGTGATGAAATGAATTAAGCGAATGGGAATAAATTTCTAATTTAGAATTATAATCAACGCCGCCAAGTGGGATAATCTCCTGCTTAGCGGCGCTTTTTAATTCATCTTTTCTACCAAAAGTTGAATTTAAATACAAACTCAAAAATCGCATTATTGAAGATTCCCTCTTTTTGTGCTATTATAAAATCAGCCAATGAGGAAGGAGCCTGTCTTTATGAAAAACGCCATAGGAAAGAATATATCTATTCTTCGAAAGAAACAAGGACTCACTCAGGAAGAACTTGCGAAACAGTTGAATGTTTCGTTTCAAGCGGTTTCAAAATGGGAAACCGGAAGCTCTTATCCTGATATTTCCGTTTTACCGCTCCTTGCGAATATCTTTTATTGCGATATAGACTCATTGCTCGGTTATCCTGCCGAACAGCGCAAAATATTAGATTACGATGACCGTTATAAAACCAATGGCTATTATTGGGGAACGCAGCCCTCAAATATGTGTTATGAGGTGATGAAGATTTGCCCGCCGAATAAACCGTTGCGTCTGCTGGATATTGCCTGCGGAGAAGGAAAAAATACCGTGTTCTTTGCAAGAAACGGATACAATGTAACCGCCTTTGACGCTGTGGATTTGGCATTGGATAAAGGTCGCAGACTTGCCGAACAGGTTGGCGTAGAGATTAATTTCTTTCAAGCAAATCTGCTTGACTTCCGTTTGGATAATGATTTTGATATTATTTTCTGCTCTGGTGCCCTGCACTATATTCCGCAAGAGCTTAGGAAAGAAATCTTTGAGAATTATCAAAAGCACACTTCTGACGGAGGTTTGCACGCACTTAACGTGTTTGTAAGAAAACCGTTCGTAAAAAGTCCGTCAAATGAGAAAAAAGGGCGTTACAAGTGGATTTCAGGAGAGCTGTTCTGCTATTATGCCGATTGGCTTATTTGCTCTTGTGAAGAACGTATTTTTGATTGCTTCAGCGGTGGCGTTCCACACCAGCACTGTATGGATACAATGTATGCCTTGAAACAAACAGGAGATGAATGAATATGAAAAAGATACTTTCGGGCAAGGTCAGAGATGTATATGAAGTGAACGACAAAGAGCTTGTCATTGTTACAACAGACAGGATTTCGGCGTTTGATGTTATACTGAATTCGACTATAAAAAATAAAGGAATCGCCCTAAACCAGCTTTCGCTATATTGGTTTGATTACACCTCGGATATTATTCCGAACCACATCATTTCATCTAAGATTTCGGATATGCCTGCATACTTCTCGGAAAATGCTGAGGAGATTGAAAAACGCACAGTGCTTGTCAAAAAGCTGAAAATGTTGCCCTATGAATTTATCGTGAGAGGATATATGTTTGGCAGCTTGTGGAAAGAGTATAAATCATCATGGGGTTATTGCGGACAGAAAATGCAGGGGCAACATGAGCTTGCTCAAAAATTAGATAATCCCATTATAACGCCTTCCGCAAAGAATGCGGAAGGTCACGACGAAAATATCTCCATTGACAGATTAAGAGAAGAAATCGGATCCGCTACGGCAGACGAGCTTTGTCAAATCAGCCTTTCGCTTTATGAAAAATGTTATCAATACGCCTTGAATAAGGGAATCATCATTGCCGATACAAAATTCGAATTCGGATATGACGAAAACGGCAGGCTGACACTTGGCGATGAAATCTTTACACCTGATTCAAGTAGGTTTTGGGCGGCAGAAGATTATCAAATAGGAGTATCGCCAAAATCGTATGATAAACAATTCGTTCGGGATTGGCTTATTAAAAATAAGCTCAACGGTGTAACACCTGCACCTGAACTTCCCGAGGATATTACAATGAAAACAGCAGCTTTGTATAAAGACTGCTATTGCAAAATAACAGGAAAAGACGAATACTGAATATTTCAATATGTCAGAGAGCTTTAATCACTCCGTAACGCTCAAACTCGCAAAGTAATGAAATTACCCTACTTATCAGGAATCGCTGCCCAGAAAGCGCATAAACAGAACCTTTTGAAGCTCAAAAGCGTGACATATCATCAATAAAAAATTTAGCCGACGGAGCATTCATTTTGAAACCTCCGTCGGCTTTGTCGTGCTATCTTTCTCTGTCTTGGGAATGGC
Source organism: uncultured Clostridia bacterium (assembly GCA_947307175.1). GTDB lineage: Bacteria > Bacillota > Clostridia > Oscillospirales > Ruminococcaceae > Hominimerdicola. The sequence goes on along the minus strand of CAMZIK010000226.1, from coordinate 435 downwards.
GGCTGTGGGTGCGGCGCTGCTTGCTCTCCGCTTGAAGCTGTCTGAGCCTGTTTCTCACGCTCTGCTTTTCGGGCGGTGGGGATTGCCTGTCGGGGGCTTGGTTGGATTTCACCTTGCGCTCCCAGTCGGACAGGTCACGGCGGTATTGCTCGACGATCTCGGTTGCTTTTTTGAAAGCGGCGATAAATACCTCTGCGTCAGGATAGCCGTCGTCCTGTAATATCGTCGGGATTGCGTCCAGTTTGGCGGCGATGGTTTTCTGCGTCTGCTGAATCTTCTGCTCTAACGCCTTGCGCTCCTTGCCCTTGAACAAACCTTTTGTTTCGGCAAGCTGCGCTTGCAGCTTTGGCAGCTCCACGTCTTGCAGGCGGCGAATCGTAGCCGCTTCGTCCTGCACCTTTATCATCAGCTTTTGCATAACACGGTATTCGTCCA
>CAMZIK010000225.1 GCA_947307175.1 uncultured Clostridia bacterium | reverse complement strand
TTCACCCGACATACAGCGAAAGCTACGAAGTGAAGTTCTTCGGTTATGACGGCGAGCAGATCGGCGAAACTCAGGTCGTTGAAAAGGGATCTGATGCAGTTCCGCCAACATTCAGCGAGGACTTCCCCGAAAAGATCGAAACGTCTGATGGTATCATCACTTTCAAAGAGTGGGATGGCAGCTATGAGAACATTGAGGAAAACACCGATATAACGGCATTCTATGACTTTATGTTAGGCTACGAGCTCGTCATCGGCACAGATCCCGAACAATCACAGACGCTGAACAAAAAGGCGTTCTCGGGCGATGCGATAACGCTGCCTGATACCGGCGCTTATAGTCACCTTGAAGGTTATAACGCAGGCTGGTTCCACTCATATTCGGGACTCAAGCCTGACACATCAGCACCTATCACAAGCTATACGATCGAGGAAAACGGTGAGACGTTCGTTCTGCTCAACTACTTCACAGTCCCAATGACTGTAACGTCTAATTATGAAGGCGAATTGTTAACCGACACCTACAATGTTACCATATATCGCCATAACGATTACGGTGTACTGATCAAGGGTTCGGAAACAGAAGAAGCAGTCAACCTGCGAAGTCCGGGATACGATACAGTTTACGGATTCCGAGTCAAGGATCTGACATTCCATACGAAAGACGGATCACATCTGACTTATGATGATTTTATCGGATCAGATCTTGATGTAACACAGATCGAAACGATAAGTGCAGGTGACGCCATCAACATAGTTAACACCAATTAGCTACACTGAATAATCAATGAAGAACGCAGTTCAACCGCTGCGTTCTTTGTTTGAGAAACGGAGATTAAAATGAAAAACACAGCAAAGCAGGTGCTTGCCTGCATAGTCTGCTGGGCAGCGGTACTCGCTGTCTGTATCGGGCTTCTTTGTGCGGCAGCTGCCGTGCCAAACGACAGCATAAAGGCAAACCTTGTCAAAAGTGCGGAAAAGCTCGCATCTGACAACCCGCACGGCAAGACCGCAGGCAATTTATATCACAGCGTCCGGGACAACTACGCCGATGCAATACTGCTCGGCATCGCAGCAAACATAGACTCTGACGATGTTTTCACATCAGCGCTTGATACAAAATATTACGACGACGGCTACGGCGCAGCAGTCGGCATTCTCGAAACAGTTGACGGAAAAGCCGCCAACACCGACTATACACGCTACTGGCACGGTTCACTCGTGCTTGTGCGCCCGTCGCTGATGTTTACAGATATAAGCGGCATACGCATCATCGGCACAGTCATCATCATCATTCTGCTGCTCGGCAACGCCGCACTTCTGATATGGAAAAAGCATATCGCCGCATGCGTGATACTGCTCGTTTCTGCAGTTCTGGTGCAGTTCTGGTTCGTGTTCACGACCATAGAATATATGGCGGTGTTCATCGTGATGCTCGCCGTGCTGCCGCTTTATGTGAAATTCGCAGGCAATACAAAAGTGCTGACGATAATTTCCGCAGGCGTGGGAACGCTCACTGCTTTTGCAGACTTTCTTACCACCGAAACTCTGACCATACTCGTGCCGCTTGCAATGGCATTTTTCATAACTGCCGAAAAAGGCGAAAAGCCTGACGGCAAAAAGAGCCTTATCACAGCGGCAAAATGCCTTGCAGCGTGGGGAGCGTGTTATCTGATGACATTCGGCGCAAAGTGGCTGCTTGCATCGGCAGTGCTTGGCAGAAATGTTTCCGACATAGCATTTTCAGCAGCGGCCGAAAGGCTCGGCGGCACAGGTGACCTTGGTCTTTCGCCTTTTGAACTGTTTTTCTCGGCGCTCGGCTCAAACTTCACCATGCTCACTCCCTGCGGCGACAAAACAAGCGCTGTGTGGGCACTTGGCTGGGTGGCTCTTTTCGCAGCGGTGTGCTATTTCCTTCTGCGCTTTGACACCCGCAGGCTCAGCAGCCCGAAAGCTGCGATGCTGCTCATCGCTGCGCTGCCTGTTGTGAGGATATGCGTGCTGATGAACCATTCCTACCTGCACAATTTCTTCACCTATCGTGCCCTTATGGCAAGCATCATGGCGATGCTCGGTCTGGTGTGGTACCGCATCGGTGCAGGTCAGAAGAAAACTCCCAAAAAGAAAAAATAACATCTTCACAGCGAGGTAAAGATGAAAAAGATAGTTATAATCGGCGCAGGTCCTGCTGGACTGACCGCCGCATATGAACTGCTCAGTTGCGGCAAAGACTATGATGTCACGCTGCTCGAAGCGGGCAGTATCCCCGGCGGTATCTCAGCAACTGTGCAGTGCGGCGGCTGCCGTATGGACCTTGGCGGTCACCGCCTGTTCTCAAAAGACGAACGCATAATGAACTGGTGGAAAAGCATAATGCCCGTTCAGAGCAAGCCTGCCTGCGATGACAAACTGCTTTGCAGGAAAAAGCCTTATGCCTGCGGCAGTGCCGACCCTGAAAAGTCCGACAGCGTACTGCTTATCCGTGACAGAGTGTCGCACATCTATTACAAGAACAAGTTTTACAACTACCCTGTCGAACTGAGCGCAAAAATGCTGCACGACCTCAGCCTGCCGCTGACCGCAAAGGTACTCGCAAGCTATGTCCGCTGCCGAATAAGCAAGCTGCCCGAAACAAACCTTGAAAATTTCTATATCAACCGTTTCGGGCGTGAGCTTTATAAAATGTTCTTTGAAGGCTACACGCAGAAACTCTGGGGAAAGCATCCCCGTGATATATCTGCACAATGGGGCGCACAGCGTGTCAAAGGGCTTTCACTCACCGCCGTGATGAAAGACACCCTGCACAAACTTCTCGGCAGCAAAAAAAGTTCAAACACCGAGACCTCTCTCATCGAGCAGTTCTGGTATCCAAAGTTCGGCTCGGGTCAGCTGTGGCAGACTGTTGCCGATAAAGTCACCGCAATTGGCGGACATATCCTCTATGACCGCAAAGTTACAGGCATACAGACAAACGGCGGCAGGATAGTATCCGTCAGCTGCGGCAGCGAGATATTCCCCGCCGATGAGTGCATAAGCTCGATGCCGATAAAAGAGCTTGCAAGGGCGATAGGCGCACCCGAAAATATCCGCACCATCACCGATGCCCTGCCCTACCGTGACCTCGTCATCGTCGGTCTGCTCGTCAAAGACCTCAGGCTGAAAAACACAGGCAAAAAGCCAAGCATCCGAAATACCGTCCCTGACTGCTGGATATACGTCCAGGACAAGCGTGTGAAGCTCGGGCGGATGCAGGTGTTCAACAACTGGTCTCCCTACATCGTCAAAGACCCCTTTGAAACGCTCTGGCTCGGTGCGGAATATTTTTGCAGCAGCGGCGACGGCATCGCAGAAATGACCGATAAGCAGCTTGCCGGACTTGCCGCAAAGGAACTGCGCCGCATCGGCATTCTCGGCAGCAGCCCGGTTCTGTATTACCACGCCGAACGTGTCCCGAAAGCATATCCTGCCTATTTCGGCTCGTACAGCAGATTCGGCAGCGTGCGCAGATACCTTGACAGCTTTGACAATCTCTGGTGCATCGGCAGGAACGGTCAGCACCGCTACAACAACATGGACCACTCTATGATGACCGCCATCGAGACAGCCGGGGCGATAAAGTCGCAAAGCCGTGACAAAACGCCCGTCTGGAGCGTCAACACCGACAAGGCTTACCACGAAAAGAAATAATAAAACACAAAGGCGACCTGTTTAGAGGATCGCCGATAAAGAAGTATTTAAGATTTTAAGATTAGGCTGCGTAACCTGTGCGGTTACGCAGCCTTTCTCTTTTGTCGTACTTCATACTGTCAGCAACGGCAGTCGTTACGGCAGCATCGAAGCGATAGTGTATCTCGATATGCTGTGTACGATGCCCACTGCTCTTGTCAGGAGCGTGGACAATGATCTTCTCGATAAGCTCATGCATGATCTCAGGAGTAAGCTCCGTGATACGCTCATACTTCTTTGGATTATTCAAGACAGAATTGCTGTATTTACAAGAATTCACATCAATAGAACACTTCATATCCGAGCTTCATGCTTACATTACCATTTAGAAGATATATGCTACCCTGATGAATAATTCAGCTTGATTTGCCAGAACACCATGTGGTTACAAACTTATATTAACGCCGGTGATTACTATTAGGTGAGCATCGGCTTAGTTCATTATATTTGGTTTTTGCTTTTATTCTTCGTTCGGATCGGCAGCTATCCAAAATCGCTTTGTTTACGCTGTACACCCGAAATCTGAACAGCAAACAAAATCTCCCTGCCTGAAACCTATCAGACA
>CAMZIK010000224.1 GCA_947307175.1 uncultured Clostridia bacterium | reverse complement strand
AACGGTGATCAGGATTATGGCTATCTGAACAACGACGGCAACGGACAGAATGGCGTTCAGGACTATGGCAACGGTAACGGTCAGTACGGTACGCAGGACTACGGATACGACCCGTATGCTGCAGATCAGGGCTATGACCCCTATGGGAACAACGCCTACGGCTATTGATGCTCTGAAAACTGATGTGCGAAATTTGTTTAGTATGTACAATTTTTGCAGAAAAATCGATTGATTAATTGTTTTTTAATAGAATTTTTAAATCAATGTCAATAAAGCGCTTTACTTTTAAGCGAGAATGTGATAATATAGTACTATCTAATAATGTGCAGACAGGGCGTATTGTGTCAAAACGGCACAGATCATACACTTTGGAATGTGAAATATTACGGATCAAACATAATATAGGAGGATATGGAATATGGGTTACGAAATCGTAGACGAGCCGGTAGCAGGAGCAAAGATAAAGGTCATCGGTGTCGGCGGCGGCGGCGGAAACGCACTTAACGGCATCATTGCTCAGGGTATCAGGGGTAATGTTGAGTATATCGCTGTAAATACAGATGCTCAGGCTCTGAAGAAATTCGATGCAGAAAATACTATCCAGATCGGCAGAAAGCTCACAAAGGGACTCGGCGCAGGCGCAAAGCCTGAGATCGGTGAATCCTCAGCTCAGGAGAGCAAGGACGAGATCGCTGAAAAGATCAAGGATGCAGATATGGTGTTCATCACAGCCGGAATGGGCGGCGGCACAGGTACAGGTGCAGCTCCTGTAATCGCTGAGATCGCAAGAGAACTCAACAAGCTTACCATCGGCGTAGTTACAAAGCCTTTCAAGTTTGAAGGCATCAAGAAGATGGACAGAGCTGAAAAGGGTATAGAGGCTCTCAAGAAAAACGTTGACGCTCTTATCGTTATCCCTAACCAGAACCTTATAGATACCGATATGAAGAATCTCACAATGGCTCAGGCTTACGCTATCTCTGATAACGTGCTCAAGACTGATGTTATCGCTATCGCTGAGATCATCACAAGACATGACGAGATCAACGTTGACTTTGCTGACGTTACAACTATCCTTACCAATGCAGGTCAGGCTCATATAGCTATCGGACACGGCGAAGGCAAGGATAAGGTCCAGGATATACTCAATCAGGTCGTTACATCAAGACTGCTCGAAACATCTATCGCAGGCGCAAGAAGACTTATCGTCAACGTTACTATGTCGCCTGACCTTACAGTACTTGATATGGCTGAGCTTACCGAGGCTATCTCCAATGCTGCTGATGACGGTGCTGACATCATCTTCGGTAACGGCACAGATGAGAACGCTAAGGATACTATGGATGTTACTGTTATCGCTGCTGATTTTGCAGACAATGCAGAGCCTGTACCGGAGGCAAAGCCTGTAAATCCTTTCGCTAAGTTCGCTCCTAAGGCTGCTGACGAAGAGGCAAAGGCTGATGCAAAGGCTGACGCTGAGGCAATGCAGAAGGCAGGCGTTAAGGCTGCTGATAACCCGAATTACTACGACGATATTTTCAATATCTTCAAGAAGTAATTTCCAGAAACAATTCAATATCTGACAAATAAGGCAAATCAGTTATTGATTTGCCTTATCTAAACTAAAAATGCAAACTATACATAGTCTTTTCAGAGCTTTGACGGGACTATATGTAGCAACAGTCAGAAAAACAAGCATTTATCAAAACTTTTTATTAAAAAGCACTTGAATTTTCGCTGCGGTTTTGGTATAATAATCGTAAGGTCATTGTGGCTTGCAGAAAGCCTCGGCACAGGTTGGGAAGTTACCTGCCCCGAAGGGAAATATCAGCGGCCCGAAAGGTGACTTTTGACATATATATTTTTTAAGATCAATGAATTTTGGAGGGAATATTATGGCAAGCAATGGATTTTTGAGAACTGTTAGAGTTGGTGGATTTGATAAGCAGGATGTTCTTGCTTATGTTGACGACCTTACCTCTAAGATCTATACCCTGGAGGCTCAGGTAAACGATCAGAATGAAACCATAGAGAGACTGGAAAAATCAGCAGGCAGCGCTCAGAAGCAGGATTTTGAAGGAAAGAAAGAGCTTGAGAAGAAGGTAGAGGAAGCTAAGAACAAGGTTGCAGAGCTTATGGCTTCTACCGATACAATGAAAGTAAGAATCGCTGACTATGAGCAGCAGATCGGCGAAAAGGATGCCGAGATCGAAAGACAGAAGAATGAGATCGAGGAACTGAAGGAAAAGCTTGAGCAGGCTGAAAAGAATGCAAGCAGCGGCGGAAATAATGCTGCTCTTGAACTTGGTAACGTATTTATCGAGGCTCAGAATACAGCTAATAAGCTCGTTGCAGAGGCTAAGGCTAATGCTAAGGCAATGGAAGAGGAAGCTCAGAACCTCCAGAACCAGATACTCGACGATGCTAACTCTCAGGCTGAAAAGCTCGTTACATCAGCTCAGGCTGAGGCTGATTCTACACTCACAAGCGCTAAGCAGAACGCTGCTAATATGGTAGCTCAGGCTAAGGCAGAGGCAGAGCAGACAACTTCTACTGCAAATGCAGAGGCGGAGAGAGTAAGAAGAGAAGCAAACGCAGAGGCTCAGAAGGTTACATCTGAGGCTAATGCAGAAGCTCAGAGAGTTACATCTGAGGCAAAGGCTGAGGCTGATAAGACTATCAGAGAAGCTCAGCAGAGCGCTGTTACGATCAAGGCACAGTCCGCTGACATCAGAAAGAATGTTAAGGAGCAGTTTACAGCTCTCAGCGATAACGTTCAGAAACTCGTTACTACACTCAATGACCTGTACGGAACCAGCATCGGCTCTGTAAACAATGCAAGAGACCTTATCGACGACGGTCTTGCTCTTGTAGAGGATAAGGAATAATAAAGTCTATGCCTGAATTTGCAAGAGTTGATTCGGGAGAGCTTAAAGCCAGAAGCAGCGAGTTCCGCTGCGGCGATAAGATACTCCTGTCGGGTTATGTCTATACAGCAAGAGATGCGGCGCATAAAAGATTCGCCGCACTTCTTGATGAAGGCAAAGAGTTGCCGATACCTATTGAAAATGCAGTCATTTATTATGCAGGACCTACTCCTGCTCCCGAAGGCAGACCAATAGGTTCGTGCGGTCCGACTACATCGGGTCGTATGGATAGGTTCGCTCCCAGACTGCTCGATCTTGGATTGGGCGGAATGATCGGTAAGGGAGAAAGATCACAGGAGGTCGTTGATGCGATAGTTCGCAATAAGGCGATATATCTGTGTGCGATCGGCGGTGCGGGCGCTCTGGCGTGCAACTGCATCAAATCGTGCGAGGTCGTTGCCTTTGATGATCTCGGCTGTGAGTCGGTCAAGAAACTGTATGTGCAGGATTTCCCGCTGGTCGTTGCTGATGACTGTGAGGGAAATGACATTTTCAAAAGCGGCAGAGAAAAATATTGCTCAATGTAATATGAGTTATGTGCAGTCGCATCAGTCTGGTGCGGCTGCATTTTGTTTTCCGTTTTCTGCTTTTTCAAGCTTTTGTTCGTCAAAATGACAATAAAAGATGTATCAAATGTGTAAGTTGTTACAAATATTTTTATTTGTAAATTTTATTTTAACGATTTGCTTGACTTTCATTCGGGGAAATGGTATCATATATTTACATTGGTGTTATGAGGCGGTTTGTTTATGGAAAGTGCACTTTGTGAGTATAAAGCTCTTACAGATGAGGAGCTTGTCCGCAGTGCTAAAAATGATAAGAAAGCCGTTTCGGAACTGATAGTGAGGTATCTCAGAACTGTTCATTTCCTTGCGAGCAGATATTCGGGAGATATTTATGAGGATCTTGTTCAGGAAGGGTTCGTGGGACTGCTCAAGGCGGTCAACACTTACAGACCTGATGAGAACGTAAAGTTCTCGACCTATGCAAATGTTTGCGTGAAAAATAAGATCGTTTCCTCACTCAAAAAGAACAGCCTGATAAATGGAGTCGAGTTTACCGACGAAATGGCAGAGGATCTGTTCAGCAGCGTAATGACCAGAAGTCCGGAAAATATCATTATCGAGAATGAAAGAATGGACGAGGTCTATAAAAAGATCACTTCGGCGCTCTCAGAGCAGGAGTGGAAGGTATTTCAATTGTTTTTAACGGGTATGGCTTATAATCAAATGGCATTAAACTTGGGCGTGACTGTAAAGTCGGTGGACAATGCAATGCAAAGGGTCAGGCGAAAATTGAAATCCGTGCTGAAATAGTTTCAAAGACGCAAGCGTCTTTAATAAGGCCGTATAGCTTAATTGCAGAGCGTTGTTTATCAAAGGTGTCGGTGCAAGTCCGACGAGG
>CAMZIK010000223.1 GCA_947307175.1 uncultured Clostridia bacterium | reverse complement strand
TAAACTGCTTGAAATGAGCACGATGGGATATGACTTTTCTAACGCTTACTGGGGAAGTACCCGACCTTTTGATTGACGGCATACAGGATCGAGGTGAGTTTTATGCCGGACAGAACATATATGTGCATAGACCTGAAAAGTTTTTATGCCTCGGCAGAATGCTCACAGCTCGGGCTGGATCCATTTAAGACCAATTTGGTCGTTGCAGATCCATCACGAGGACCGGGTGCTATTTGTCTTGCAATAACGCCTGCTATGAAAGATTTAGGCATAAAAAATCGCTGCAGGCTCAATGAGATACCTCGCAGCGTGGAATATATAACGGCGATACCGAGAATGAATATGTATATGCGGATCTCCGCGCACATTTACGGCATATATCTGAAGTACATAGCTCCCGAGGATATCCACGTCTACTCGATAGACGAAGTATTTATTGATGCTACCTCTTATCTTCTGCTCTACAAGAAGACACCCAAAGAGCTGGCTATAATGCTTATGGATAAGGTTTTTGAGGAGACGGGCATAACCGCCACCGCAGGCATAGGGACAAATATGTTCCTCGCCAAGGTCGCTCTGGACATTACAGCCAAGCATGTGCCCGATCACATCGGTATTCTTGACGAGGAATCATTCAAGCGAACTGTTCAGCGTCACGAGCCTATAACGGACATATGGGGAATCGGACCTGGTACAGCAAGCCGCCTGGCTCGTTACGGTGCAAAGAATCTTTACGATGTTACCCTGATGTCCGAAAGCCTGCTAAAGCGGCTGTTTGGCATTAATTACGAGTATCTGCTCGACCACGCCAACGGCAGAGAGCCTTGCACTATTGCTGATATTCTCAAATACGAGACAAAGAGCAAGTCGATGTCCAACAGTCAGGTGTTGTTCCGTGACTACACACGCAATGAGGCTCTGACTGTTCTCAAAGAGATGATAGATGGACAGGTCACCGAGATGATAGCTAATGGCTACTATACCGACCATGTATCGTTATATGTCGGCTATTCCGGCTGGACATCACCGTCTACGGGTGGAAGCAGAAAGATCGAGGGCGGTCACACGGACTCATACCGCAAGATCGAAGCGGTGATTGAGAAGATATATTGGGAGACAACACGATACAACGAGCCGATACGAAGGCTCGGGATCAGCCTTGGCAACCTTACATATGAATGCTGCCGCAACCTATCCTTATTTGAAGACTTTGAAAAAGAAGAGCGAGAACACGATATACTGGTTGCTGTATCACAGATAAAGAGCCGATTTGGCAAAAATGCGGTGCTTCGGGGTATGAGCCTGCAAAAAGAGGCAACTGCCAAAGTCCGCAACACACTGGTGGGAGGTCACAATGGTTAATCAACGACGAGCAGACAGAGCAAAGCTGTTTGCACCCTTCGCTGCTCTCAAGGGGTTTTATGAGCTCATACTGGCTCAGGAAGCTACCCGAGAACAGCGGCAGGATCTCTGCGAAGACGATGCCGCAGAGATGTCTGAAAGACTCAAACAGCTCGATAAAGGTGTTAATATACACATACGTTATTATGACAAGATACACTATGTTACTATATCTGGTGAAGTCAGAGAGATCGACTATGATTTCAGGTTCTTGATCGTTGATGAGCACAAGATCTGGTTTGACGATGTGTTCTGGCTTGAAATGTACACACCTGAGGGCAAGGAAACATGGCTGAAATAGCTCAGCATAATATTCATAGTGAAGCAGGACTGCCGTTTTGGCAGTCCTTCATTATTATGATTACTCCGCATATTGAACAGGAACTTGTTACAAAATCGTTTGTTCGATGGAAGCTCACGCTTGCACGAGATTGCTCTGTTCACTTTGAACAGTTTTTGACAACCGCCGTGCTGCACAAACTCTGTAAACTCGCCATTTTCAGAATTCATATGATCTGAGTTACTATACAGATAGTAAACATAAAAAAACAGACCGCCTATTCAGACGGTCTGCGACACTATGTATTTCTATTCATCTTTTTTCTTTTTTGCAGCTATTACAGCCGCTGCCGCCAAAGCTATAGTTCCCGTTAACGTTACGGTCACTCCGGTTGTAGATGCACTAAAACCTGTTTGCGGGGTTGTAACCGAGTCGTCATTTGCTCCATCGTTGGAACCGCCGGAGTTGCTGCTGTCAGGCTTGCTCGAATCATCGGGGAGCTTCTCTGTCTCAACAGTTAGCTCATATTCACCGTCCTCATAAACCGCAGGCAGGATATACTTGCCGTCTACGATCTTGTCGGTGATATCCTCACCGTTGAGGATCACTTTGGTGATCTTCTCGCCGTCTTTAGCTTTGATCTCAATGACCGGCTTGGAGAGACGCTCAACATCAAACTCGGTGCCCTCTTTGCCGTTAACCTTCACAACCGCATTGCCTTTCACTTTTATTGTGATCTTGTGGCTGTCGGGAACTACAGTCCCGATAGTCGCTTCGCCCGGGGCGGTGTTAGGCTCAACATCGGCATAGGCTGTCAGAGCGCTTGCAGAAAGCATAGAAAGACATAACAGAAATACTGCTATTTTCTTCATGCGATCAACTCCTTACTATGGATCAGGTGTTGTTGGTACATTCTCGTAGCTAACGTTAAAGGTAACTGTGTCGCTGTAGGAGCCGGCATAAGCCTTGTTCCAGTCGTTCTCGGTGATCTGGATCTCCATAGCAAATGCCTGACCGGTGGTATCGAATGTGAGGTCACTGCCTTTTACATTAAAAGGCATATATACACCACCCGGTTCTCCTGTGGCATACTGTGCTGTCACCATATACGGTATTACCTTGGATGCATCAGCTGCATTGTTCAGCTCGCCGTCAGTATCAACAGTTACCTTTATCTGCTTGCCCGGGTCAAGTCTTGCCTGTGTCAGCTCAACTGAACCGAAATCAGTAGTCAGGGCATTGAAAGCAACAGTTGTGTCGGCAGGGATAGTCACGATATATGTCGGTTCTATCGTGGTTGTGATGACCGCCTGTCCCTGCTTTGGCTCGGGGGTGGTCTGATCTATTTTGGTAGGCTCGGGTGCAGCAAAAGCTGATATTGACATTGCTGAAATTGCAAGTGCCATTGCGGAAAAGCCTGCGATAAATCTACTTTTTTTCATGGAAATTCCCTCCTTGTGTTTCTAATCATCAACCATCAGCAAGTGTGGTCACGCATCCTTGATCTCAATGGTGAATACCACGGGATCGGTGAATGTGCCAGCATACTTGGAAGTTTCGTCTGTTGTGAATGTTACTGGAACTTCCTGATCTTCGGTGGAAGTTGCAAACTTCGCAACGATACCGCCTGCTTCCTTATCGGTGAGTTTACCGAAGGCACCCTCTGCGGTGTAGGGCAGCTTGTATGTTGCCGAAGCCGAGGTCTGCATATTGAACTTGCTTGCGCTGGTCAGGGAAACAACGATCTCCTTGCCCTCAGCGAGCTTGACACCCTCAGCCTTGAGCGTACCGCTGTTCGTGTAGATACCCTCGCCGTTATCTGCAAGCGTTACCTTTGCAGGAATAGTCACGGTATAGGTGGGATCAACGCTGAATTCAACAGAGCTGTCAGCAGTTTTCGGAAGTGTGTCTGTCTGTTTGATAGTTGTATCTGCAAATGCGCTCATAGGTGCGAGAGCCATTACCATTGCAAGTGCAGATATAGTGCTGATTGCTTTTTTCATAGTATTTTCCTCCCATTACGAGGTCTTGACCGACACCTTGAATGTCAGCACCTCAGAGTGAGTGCCTGCATAGGTCGGTGCAATAGTTGTTGTTCTGCTGAATGTCAGGGCAGCAGAAAGTGTGTCTTTATCAAGGCTTGCGACAACATCGCCCACCTTGACATCACCGCCATTGATCTGGTAGCTTGCCGAGGAATTGCCCGATGCGGTCTTAGCTGTGAAAGCATTGCCTGTTGTGGTGTATGCACCCTTGTCAAGCACGACCTCGATCTTAGCCCCCTCTGCAAGCAGTGCGCCCTCGTTCAGCGTAATGCTTGCTGTCTTATCGCCCGTTGTAATGTCCACTCCGGCAGGGATCGTCACCGTGTAGGACGGATCAACGTCATATGTTACTTCAAAGCCTGCGCTTGCAGGTGTGGGGTTGCCGTTTATGTCAGGCAAAACCTCTGTGGCAAATGCACTCGTCGGGGCGATGAGCATTGCCGCTGTGAGTAATGCGGATATACCGCTTATAAGTTTTTTCATTTGTTCACGACCTTTCTGCTGACGTGTCTTATATTCGCTTGGGCTGAATCGCTGACTCGTCCGAGCGTGTGAGTGTTATGGCTCAATGGTGAACACAAACTTGATGCCATTGCCATCACCATAAATATCTCCGA
>CAMZIK010000222.1 GCA_947307175.1 uncultured Clostridia bacterium | reverse complement strand
AAGTTTTGACTATTATCAATTTATTAGATGTGATCCCGAAGGGGTTTGGGGGCGACCGGAAAGCCCCCAATCAAGCGGAGCTTTGCTCCGCTAAATTCTGATTTAGTTTATTTAATTACAGAGCAATTTCCGCAAACCTCTCGTCTGCGGCGATAGTGATAACACGTGTGTTGTCGTCAACACGCTCGATGTTTATCCTTATGCAGTCGTCGGGAAGCTCATCTGCGATGTTCTCGCTCCACTCGACCGCAAGCACGTTATTGCCGTCAAGGTAGTCATAAAAGCCCGTTGTTTCAAGGTCAAGTCCGCCGTTTATGCGGTACATATCAAAATGACACAGGCTTCTTTCCCTGCCTGCATACTCGTTCACCAGCGCAAAGGTCGGGCTTGTGACCTCATCGCCAAGACCCATGCCTATCGAGATGCCTCTTGTTATCGTGGTCTTTCCCACGCCGAGACCGCCGCTGTATGCGATGACCTCTCCGCCTCTGAGCAGTCTGCCTATCTTCTCTCCTAAAGCGATAGTCTGTGCAGGGTCGGTCGTTGTGAATTTGTATATCAAATCAGTCACCCTTTAAGAAAATAATAGTGAATAAAGAATAATTAAGGTGTGCGGCTGCGCCGCACGATTTAAAAATTATAGCTGCTTGCAGCGATACCGCTATTATTATTTATTCTTTTTTCTTTCTTCTTTATTCTTTATAGCCGCCTTCATCGGCGGCTCACTGGATCATTTATCATCAATGAAATAGTTCAGCATAAGGTCTACCATTCTGCCGTAGGACTTGCTGCCGTCCTCGATACCATTGAGTTTGAGGTTATTATCAACGAAATCCGACGAGATCTTGCTGACTGTCTGTGTATTGAAAACCGTATCCTCTTTTTCCTTAACGCTGTCCCAATACGCCCTGTTTGCGTCAATATCCACCCAGACCTTATCGGAGATATTATTGTCGAACTCCGCCTTCTTGTCCTCGTCGGCATAGTCGAAGATCTTGTTTCTCACGTAGGTCAGAGCTGTAAGATAGCCTGCATATCTATAATTTGCATCGTCGCTTCGTATGCAGGCAAGCACGGCGATGAAGCTCGCTTCGTCTTCCTGTATGTATCCCCGTGTATGCGCAAGCTCATGGCAGATGGTACATGGCAGCTTTGCTTTGTATGCGTCGTTGTTGTAGTTGGCTTCCATAGAGAACGGGAAATAAATGCCCGTAAAGTTCATCTGGCTCATTAAGAATGAACAGATTATCGGCTTTGGTGTGACGTAGTAGCCATCAAGGTTCTTGAACTCCTTGCCCAGGTTTCTCATAGCTTTTTTGGCGGTCTCATCGTAATCGCAGTTCATGACCACACAGCCCTTTTCATCACGCTCGACCTCTTCTGCCGCTTTGTTAAGCTCAACGACGATCGCATTTCCCAGCGCTTCAAGCTGCTCGTTGGTATGCTCGTTCTCAGAGATGCCGTTGGTCTGAGCAAAATTCGTGGTGCGGTAAAGCACAAAGCAGTTGTTGACCTGAACGACCACGACAAAGGTAACTATCCACAAGTAGACATAGCCGAATATCTTTGCTGTCTTTTTGCGTTTGCCTTTTCTGATTATGATCAGAACTATCATCGCAAGCAGCGATGCAGGTATGCCGAAAACAGCTATCATAATAAGTATCTCGCCGAAAGAGAACGGGAAAAGCGAGGTGAATCTGCCGTATGTATTGACCCATATAGGATAGATGTTATCTCTGTACCAGTCGCTGAACGAGGTGCTGTTTATTGCAATGACCTCGATAAGCACCGCACCGAGAATAAGCCCCAGAGCAACGCAAAGCTGAATGCTCAGGGGAAATCGGCGTTTTTTCTTTTTTGGGGGTTCGTCGGCAGTGGAAGTTTCGGTTTCGGCAGTTTCCTGCTCGGTCACTTCCTGCACCTCGGCGATAAGCTCGGTATCGGTCGGCATATGCGTTCTCCTGCGGTATTTATGTATTTTTCTACAACTATAAATATACCACGCACACGGGCGTTTGTCAACAACGGCGCAGCACGGAAATGTTTGTATCTGCGCTTTGGGCAGAGTTGGAAGTAATATTGACATAATCTTAAAAATGCTGTATAATATCAGCAAAAGAGAAAGGGGCGTTTGCCGTGAACAGAAAAAGCGCAGTTAAAATCAGCGCAAGAGTTCTTGTGATAATGCTTATGCTGCTATTTATTATGCCTGTGCAGAGCGTGAGTGCGGCAAGAAAAGATGCCGATACGATAACGCTTGACATAAGCAATATCCCCGAAGATGCGGCGTATATAGATGTGCTGATAGATTTTGAAAACGGTGAGAATTACACCAAGCTCAACGAGGATAATCTGAAGCAATACGACTTTGACGCAGACGAGCTGGCGCAGTACAATGAGGGGGGATTTGTCAGCTACTCCTGCCATTTCAGAGGCATAAAGACGGATATGAATATCAAAGCGGGTAAAACGGTTTTTGTTGATGAAAAGACAGAGCGACAGTTTTACTTTGACTACAACAGTCTGAAAATTGCGGTGCTGGACAAAAACGGTCACATTCTGCAGGTATCGGACACCGTGGAGATAAACAAGCACGAACGGCATTTCGGCGGAACAACGAGCATTTATCTTGCGGGAGATATAAAATACGATGTCGGCGAAAACAAGGTAGACCCCGATATGTTTGACAACAGCACGAGCGATTTAGGTATTATCCTTGCTTATGCGCCGTACACATTGTTCATTCCAATTGTGATAATTGCGATCTTTGTCGTTCTGTTTGCTTTCAGAATACCAAAGAGAAAAAACGATGCTGACACAGACACGGAGCAGACCGCCAGAAGCAGCAAAGCGCTGAATATAATAACGGGTTGTTTGGTTGTGATAACCCTTGCATTTGCGGTCATTGTGATAAAATTCGTGTTCTTTTCGTCATAGCAGAACAAAAAAAACGATGCTTACTTTTGATGTAAGCATCGCTTTTGTTTTTTTAGAACAGGCCGTAGATGTTGCCTGAATTATCACAATCAATATCGAATGCGGCTGGGTGCTTTGGCAGACCGGGCATTGTCATAATATCGCCCGTGTAGGCTACGACGAAGCCTGCGCCTGCGGAGAGTCTCACGTCACGCACGGTTATCTCGAAATTCTCAGGCTTGCCGAGCTTGGTCGGGTCGTCGGAAAGAGAATACTGCGTTTTTGCCACGCACACAGGGATATTTCCAAAGCCCAGATCGGTTATCTCCTTGATAGCCTTTTCAGCCTGCGAGGTGTAAACTACGCCGTCTGCTCTGTAAATTTCAGTCGCAAGTATATTAAGCTTTTCCTTGATAGGCAGCTTCTCGTCATAAAGCGGCTTGTAATTGGACGGCTTATTTTCGATAGTTGCGCAGACTTTCTCGGCGAGGTCTTTTCCGCCTTCGCCTCCCTTGGCGAATATCTCGGCGAGAGAATACTCTACGCCCATTTCAGCGCAGGTCTGCTTGATAACGTCTATCTCTGCATCGGTGTCGGTGTGGAATCTGTTGATAGCCACAACAACGGGAACGCCGAACTTGTGCATATTCTCGATATGAGTTCTGAGGTTCACGATGCCTTTTTTCAGCGCATCTACGTTCTCTGCGGTAAGCTCTGCCTTTGGAACTCCGCCGTTGTATTTGAGGGCTCTGATAGTTGCGACGAGGACAACGCAGCTTGGCTTGAAGCCTGCAAAACGGCACTTGATGTCAAAGAACTTTTCAGCGCCGAGGTCAGAGCCGAAGCCTGCTTCGGTTATCGTATAGTCTGCGAGTTTGAGGCACAGCTTTGTGGCTCTTACCGAGTTGCAGCCGTGAGCGATGTTTGCAAAAGGACCGCCGTGCATGATCGCAGGGGTGTTTTCAAGAGTCTGGACGAGGTTAGGCTTGAGTGCGTCTTTGAGCAGAGCTACCATTGCGCCGCAGCCGCCGAGCTGCTTTGCATAGACAGCGTTGCCGTCGAGGTCGTAGCCTACGAGCACTCTTTCGAGCCTTGCTTTGAGGTCGTCAAGGTCGCTTGCAAGGCAGAGGATAGCCATTATCTCAGAAGCAACGGTTATCTGGAAGCCGTCTTGACGTGGGAAACCGTTTATCTTGCCGCCAAGACCGACAATGACTTCACGCAGGGCTCTGTCGTTCATATCCATACATCTCTTGAACAGGATACGTCTTTCATCAAGGCGCAGAGGGTTGCCCTGATGTATAGAGTTGTCGATAAGAGCGCACAGCAGGTTATTTGCCGCTGTGATAGCGTGCATATCGCCCGTGAAGTGCAGGTTGATGTCTTCCATCGGCACTACCTGCGCATATCCGCCGCCTGCGGCACCGCCCTTGATGCCGAACACAGGTCCCAGCGAAGGCTCACGCAGGGCAAGGATAGCGTTCTTGCCGATC
>CAMZIK010000221.1 GCA_947307175.1 uncultured Clostridia bacterium | reverse complement strand
ATAGAATCAACAATGGTGCTGTCATGATTTCGACAGCACCATTTTTTTCAGGAGGTCATATTATGAAAACGATCGGAGTTATCCCACTAATAGATTACGGCAGAAAAAGCTACTGGATGATACCGGGTTACCTAACTGGCTTGCAGACTGTCGGTGCATTGCCAATCATGCTGCCCGTCATAGAAAGCAAGAGAGAGCTTCAAGCTGTTATGGAAATGTGTGACGGATTTCTGTTCACAGGCGGTCAGGACGTTGCACCGGCTTTGTACCATTCGGAAAAAAGCCCTTTGTGTGGAGAGTGCAGCCCTGAGCGTGACAAAATGGAAATGCTGATTCTTGACGAAGCCATGAAAAGAGACAAGCCGATACTCGGCATCTGTCGTGGGATACAGTTTATCAATGCCGCTTTGGGCGGTACACTCTGGCAGGATATTCCGACAGAACTTCCGAGTGATGTGAAGCATTGTCAGAAACCACCTTATGATATTCCTTCTCATGATGTTAAGATCGAACCTGATTCACCGCTTTACTCTCTCTTGAAAAGGAAGAATATATCCGTCAACAGCTATCATCATCAGGGTGTTCAAGAGCTGTCGCCGCAGCTTATCAGCATGGCTTCCGCCCCTGACGGACTAATCGAAGCGGTGTATGCACCCGATCAGAAATTCTTGTGGGCAGTACAATGGCATCCCGAACTTGCCTATCAAACCGATGACAACAGCAGACTGATATTTGAGGAGTTTGTGCGGAACTGTTAGTCGATCAGGTCATTCTGAAACCGTGACAGATGCTCAAAAGGCAAGATCTGCCGACCTCTGAATAATCCGCAGCCGTCATTGATCAGTTGGTTATTGAACGCCTTAAACATATTCACATTGACAGCCGAAAGGTCAAGCTCCTGCAATTTGGTGAAACGCTCGTATGCTTCATCAAAATATCTGCATTCACCGACAGGGATATTATCACGTCTTGTTCTGCTTTCCTCCTGTTGGCGCTCATACCCGAAGTGGTTTGCCGTACCGATCTCCGCAAGATCGTCCATATCCTTTGTTCTGAGCTGTACCTCAGTATAGCACCTTGCAAGGTTGTCATAAAAAGTGATATGAAGCGATTGGTAGCCTGAAGGACGAGGAAATGCGACATAATCTCTGTAATATGGTCGGTTATTGCTTATGATCCGTTCGTCTGTTTTATCATGTGCAGAGCCGGAAAGTTCAGCCGTAAAGCCTCTTACTTCCAGAAATTCGGGCAGTGTATTAGCAATCTCATAAAGAAAGATCCTTTCTACTTCGTCTTGTGTCATGCCTTCTTCCAGGTGACATAAAGGCATAGAGATCACGATGCGGTATGCGATCAGATCTCTGAAACAGGTCAGATTGCTTTTGATCTCAGCTTCATTCGGATACCGGCTGTGCTTTTGATAATAGTCATAGATATACTCCAAAATATAGCCGTTGATTTTTTCCTCAGCCCTGATCAGAGATTTGATCCTGCCCTTAAAAGTAAATGCGAGAAACGGATATTTCTGTGTCATGTATTTGTAAAATTCCTTTATCCTCTGTGACTGAGAGGTAAGGAAGTCATTATGTTCGAGCAATTCAATGATCTGTATCAGAAAATTGCAATGCGCTAGGTCGATCGGGTTATTAGTATCAATCGCTGATTTTCTAAGATCACCCGAATACTGGTGCAGTATTTTAAGCACAGTATCCCCTGAAAATAAATAGTCATTTAATGTGACCATACATATCCTCCATAATACGGAGCTGTTGCTTGAATCATCATAGCAGCAGCTCCGCTTTTTTATTGTTCTGTTTTGATAGTTGTTGTAACGGGATGACCGCCGTTTGTAACAGTTGTAGTGACCGATGATGTTGTAGTTGATGATACTGACGAGCTGCTGCTTGTACTGCTGCCGCTGACAGACACCGTAGTTACCGTTTTTCCGTCATCGGATATAATTGTTTTTGTTTCATGAAATTCTTTCTTTTCCATTTACTTTATCTTCCTCACTTGATGATCTTGAAGCACACGGTCTTAGCATTTATCAACGGGTTGTTATAGGCAAAATATACCGTGCCTGATACAGGCGTTCTGATCTCTGCGACAAGTTCCCCGTCAAGAGGGTCATATATCATGCCCAGTACATCGCCGTGTTCTACTGTTTTTCCGATCTCTGCCGTTCTGAAAAACAGTCCTGCTGCTTCGGATTGTATCTGCTTCGTTTTTCCCTCATTCAGTATCTCGGTGATATATCCGGGCGGTGTTTTGGCTGTGACGATGCCACGGTTATTCATAAAGCGCAGTATCGCATTGACAGCCTCATCTGCCGCCTTGACATCTATCTCATCGGTGGCGTTTGCGTAGACCGAGAACGCCTTAGTTTCCCAAACCTGCCAGTTGTAGTTGAGCGTGGTGGTGTCGTAAGGTCGAGGCTTACGGATAATGCCGAACTCCAAACCGAAATCCTTCATGATCTCCGGATCGGTGAAACCCGTGTCCATCATCTTGACATGGGGCAGGAAGATACCCGGCTGATAGAAACTCGCAAGCTGTATTCCGTATTCATAGCCCTGCAATTTGCTGAAAACGCCGTCAGCAATACGCTGTGTTGTCTCACCGAGTGCATAGCCTGGAAACATTCTGTTGATGTCCGTATTGTCCATCGTCCAGAAACGCTTACCAATATTCATGGAATAGTAGTTCACGCAGGGTACAACAAGTATTTCAGTGTCCTCAGCGATCTTCCCCTCTGATTCGAGCTTTTTCAGTGCCTGCACCATTCGGGAGCAGACATACATCTGCTGTACTTCGTTTCCTCGCATAGCACCCACGATTGCAAGAGACTTTTTGCCGTGACCGAAGCGAAAGCCGATTATATCAAGCTGTTCACGATAAGGCGATTTGAGTGAAAACAGTATCTTCTTTTTCATTCGGCATCACCTCCCTTTGTAGGCTGTAATATCCTTGCAAGGAGTGAACCGCCGTAAACCACAGGATATTCACGAAGCGTAAATATCATTCCGTCACAAACAGCAAGCACCCGTTCGACAACCTTTGAGGTAAGCGGATCGACCACATCTCCGATATGATCGCCTTGTCTGACATGATCGCCAAAGTTGGCACACGGCACAAATATCCCTGCCGCATCGGAATTGACAAAGCCGACCTCTCGTCCCTCGGAGATCACAGGATCACGCACAGGCGAAGTCTCGCCCAACCACATTCCAAGCTCTTTCATT
Organism: uncultured Clostridia bacterium; assembly: GCA_947307175.1. Taxonomy (GTDB): domain Bacteria; phylum Bacillota; class Clostridia; order Oscillospirales; family Ruminococcaceae; genus Hominimerdicola. The sequence continues at coordinate 1,175 of CAMZIK010000221.1, read as the reverse complement.
ATATTCAGCACGCCGTCAAAAAGCTGTTGACAATACTCCTTTGTGATACGCATACCCACGCCCATTTCTACCACAAGTGTCTTTGTCCCCCTGCTGTTGAGGGTATGAGCAAGTGTTGATTCCAGCACCGTTGCGGCATCGTGTATCCATACAAAATCTACATTCAGCATTTTAGCATAAGGAACAAGCGTTTCCGCTGTTGGCACACTAATGCGTATCTGCGGTATTTCTTTTAGAAAGATGTTGCTGGAATGCACATCAATGCATACGTCCGAGCCGCTCAGATCGTCCACGATAGACGAGCATATCACTTCCACCATAGTTCCCCGCTTTGTGCCGGGGAAAACTCTGTTCATATCAAGGTCAAACATCGGTATGCCCCTTGTGATACTGTCGATACCCATAGGATTAAGAGCCGGATAAATGTCAACAATGCCGTCAAGCTGTTCGATATGCTCATCAATATAGCTCCCGACCATGTAGGCAAGATACTGCCCCTCCAGCTCATCACCGTGGGTGCCTGTTACAAGGCTGAGTCTGGTCTTGCTTTTACCGTTTTGTATGCGGCGCTTTTGTATAATTAAGTTCTCATTGACTGCAAGCGGTATGCTTGCAACGATCTCACACATCGGTATCATTCCTTTCAAGTCAGTACGCTTCTTACAAGCTGTAGCTGTTTTGTGTATTTCCCGAACATCACGCCCCTGTCAATGGCGCAGTCACGGAAGTCTCTGCCCTGTGAGATCACAAGATAATCATCGCTGACAGGGCAGTTGTTGGCAGGGTCAATGCCTTCCCAGTGATCGCCCGTCCAATATTCCACCCACGAATGTGTCTCGCCGTCGCAGAACGCAAGTCCTGCAATATATCTTGCGGCGATGCCGTCCATTCGCAGAAGCGAGATCAGGATATGTGAAAAATCCTGGCATACACCTTTTTTCAGAGCAAAAGCCTGTGCAGCCGTAGTAGTCGTATCTGTAAAGCCCTTTTCGTATCCTATCGTATCCGAGAGGATATTGCAGATATACTCTGCCTTATCAGAAGCCGTTCCTGTGCATTTGCCCTTAATGCTGTCATAGAACGCTTCCAGTCCGTCATCGGGCTTAGTATACTGCGACTGATAGAGATAGCAGGGCAGTAAGTCCAAACGATGCTTTGTATGATCGACCTCCGCC
>CAMZIK010000220.1 GCA_947307175.1 uncultured Clostridia bacterium | reverse complement strand
ACATTGTTCAACCGATTCTTTCGTAGGAATACAGATGGAGGTAAACGATTTATGGAACTACTTAAAATATGGCGACATGGTGTTTCAGGAGAATTATACCGTAAAAAAGCAATAGAGTATGCTCTTGATGAGCGTAAGGTTATATGGCAGTGCTACGGTGTTCAAACTGATTTCCCTTATACTATTTTTGATCAAATGAAGATAGTATCTGATCTCTGGGGGAATAACGGAAAGAATCCAGTGTTTCACTTCGTTATATCCTTTGAAAAGAGAACTGTTGATGATCCTTATGTTGCGATGGCATATGTTAAACGAATTTTTGAGCATCTACTGCCTTCGCATCAAATAGTCATATCTATTCACAAAGAAGACCATCTTGGATCACTTTACCATGCTCACGTAGTCATGTCAACGACCAATTTCCTTAATGGAGATCTGTTTCAAAACAAACGCGATAACTTTTTTAGAATTGGACAGAATGTTGCAGATGTGACACATCATTGTTGTTTATTTGAGCTTCCGAGACCTGAGGAAAACAAAGGAAGCAACGAAGACATGGTTCAAGACCAGAATGGAGATCAGAAGGAAGATAAGAAGAAAAATAAGAAATACATACGTATTTTTACGCCTAAATGGTAATGGTACTGTGATATGATCACTTTTGATTGTTTTACTATATTGAACAGCTACAAAGTATATATATACTTATCCCGGCCTCTGTGCCGGGGTAGCTGTTCTGATTATTTCAACATTTGCAGATACTGTATGATGTTACTTGTGACAGCTGTTTTTGAACAGAATTCAGCACACAATCAAAATATGATAACATACTCGCAAGTTACTAACTTATAAGTAACTTAATTGTGACATCTTCCAATAGCTTCATGTATACTCTCCGTTTCTTATTGATTTTTGCGTTTGAATGTGATATAATCGAGATATAAAACTCAAAAACAGTATACATTTGCGTTTTTGGCCGTGAGATCTTCAAATACATAATCAATGCATAATTGATTCCGAAGGTTCAATAATACTCGCAACAGGCAGTAAGGAGATGAGATAAATGTCAAGAAAAACGTTAAAAGCCTTATTCCATATGGGAGCTAAAGAGTATAAGAGAGAGTATGATAGCAGATATAACGATGCTGATACTATTCACCTATCTGTAAATATCGGAGAGAATGCTGCATTCATTTGTCAGATTCCTGAGATATACAAACAGATAATATCGATTGAGCGTTTAGACAAGGGTGTTGAATCATTGACCAATACACTGCCACAGCTTGCGATATCTCAGTTTACTTCCAACTGCCTTATAGATGAAATACTTCTTACCAACAACATTGAGGGAGTTCACAGTACCAGAAAAGAGATCGGTGAGATATTACAGGATCTATCAACTCATGATAAACGAAACAGGTTCGTTGGACTTGTTGCTAAGTATGTATCTCTTGAAGATGATCACACAATGTCTTTTAAGTCTTGTCAGGATATACGCAAGGTCTATGATGATATCTTCTACGAAGAAATAAAGTCAACTGATCCTGAGAATTTGCCTGATGGTGAAATGTTCCGTAAATCCGGCGTTGAAGTACAGTCTGCAACTCAAAAAGTTATCCACAAAGGATTATCACCAGAGAGTAAGATAATCGATACCATGAACCAGAGCCTTGCTGTGTTGAATAATGATGATATTGATATTTTCATCAGGATAGCTGTATTCCACTATCTGTTCGGATATATACATCCATTCTACGACGGTAACGGCAGAACGAGCAGATTCATCAGCAGCTACCTGTTATCTCGTCAGCTCAATCCGCTGATAGGATACCGACTGTCTTATACGGTAAAAGAAAACATCTCCAAATACTATAAGGCTTTTGATGTGTGTAATGATGCTCATAACAAAGCCGAACTAACGCCGTTTGTGGAGATGTTTCTGAATATACTGGAGATTTCGCTGCAACAGCTACTTGAAACTCTCGAAGAAAAGAAGTATAAATGGGAATTCTACTGTCAACGTATCGGCACCTTACCTAATGCTGAAAAGAATGATATTGCTCATTTATATGAACTCCTGATACAAGCAGCATTATTCTCCAATATCGGTATATCCCGTGAGGAATTGCTTTCTCAGCTTCAACTGTCTGAGAATACCCTACGGAGCAGGTTGAGGATGATACCTGATAACCTACTCATTGAAAATCGTCAGAAAGGCAGGAAGTATTATCTTCTTGACCTTGATGAAACAGATAAACTTTTTGATATGTGATAATGAATATGCCGCCTTTCGAGGCGGCATTTCGTTTATACAGTTATTGTCTTAAATCAACTTACACACAAACGGTTCAATGTGTTCTCTTATGAAATCGATTCTGTCCATTACGTTAGGCTTGAAATAGGACGCTACAGCTACAACGATATTCTTTTCGGGATTGATGTAAATAACGTTCCCACTGTTTCCGAGAGCGGCGTAGATATTCTTTCTACGGTCTAATATCCACCACAGATAGCCGTATTCCATACCCTGCCAGTTCTGATTTTTAATAGTTCTTGGACGAGTCATTTCTTCTATCCAGCTTGAAGAAACGATACGTGTTCCGTTATATACGCCTTTATTCAGACATAACAAACCTATCTTAGCCATATCCTCTGCCGACATACAAAGTCCATATCCCGGAGTTCCCAAGTCATCTGTATCACAGAACCATACATTCTCTTTTGGAGTTTTCTCTATCGTAAACTGCTTGTGTTCTTCAGCTGATTTTGCTATGTAAATCGAGTACGGTCTGATACCCAGCGGTCCAAAAAGATATTTGTTTGCGTAATCAACAGTCTTCATATTGGTTGCCTTGTATAGTATTCCCGTAAGGATATGCAGGCACACCGTCTTATAGTTGAACTCGTCTGTCAGTCCATTCCTTCCGCCAAGAAAGTCAAGGGAAGCGTATGTCCAGTTATCGCTTGAACACACCTTTGACCACGGATCACCCTTACCTTTATATGGTGCTCTCATAGTCAGCAGGTGTCGGATAGTCACATCGTATATGGTCTTTTCGCCTCGTTTTACTTTATAATCAGGGAAATAGTCAAGGACTTTATCATCAATACTCCCTATCTGTCCTTTATCAAGAGCAATTCCTATGAGAATCGCCATAATGCTTTTTGTAGCGGACATTATGTGTACGCAGTCATCTTTCTTGTAATCATGCCATGTGTCACTGTAAACCTTTTGTCCGTTTTTGTAAGCGCAGATCTGGCAGATGTTGCTCTCACTGCCCTTGCTTTCCTCAATATACCTATGAAGTTCGTCTTTTGTCATAATATACCTCCGTATTGATAGAGTTCTGTATATTCGATCGAAGTTTCATACAGTATCTATATTGTATCAAGATGAATTTTTAATGTCAATACTTTTTCCTAAAGAAATAAGAAACTAATGCTGAAAGCATAATATTAATGAGAAATGCGTGTGCAATAATTATTCGTGTAGATTAGTGTTGAAAACTTTGAATAATTCGCGGTATATTACACGAATATATTCTATAATAATGCAAATATCAACACGAGAGATAATTTCAATTCGGACAGATGCGTGCAAAGAAGTGATTGAAAAATACATATTCACATGATATAATGAAGTAAATGCTGACAGGTGGTGAAAGAATGGGATTATTCAGTAATACTAAGATCAATATAATAAAGAAAGTAACTGATGGCATCGTTATTGCGGTAACAGGAGCAAAAGCTGCTTTAAAATGTGAATTGATAAGTATGGAAGAGAACGAGAAGGATATGACATATCCTATGGTAATGACGTTAAATGGTATTCCATTAATAGAGATGCATCCGAGTTACTGTCCTACCTGCTACGGATTACTTGCCACAGGCTATGGACTTGATAATGCGAAATGTACCGAACTTACCGAAATATCAGATAAGATAAACAGTGGATTTGCTAGTGTTGATGATTATCTTGAAACTCTAAAGCCTCTTATCGGGCTATTGGAAGACGGAGTATACCTTGTCAGAGATACAAAGACCTTTCCTGTTGACGGTAATAACCACTTCTTTTGGGCAGTTTCTGATGACCTTTCCTATTATGACGCATTTACATATGAATATTATATTTCTGAGCTTTGGAAATGCGTAGGTTTAAAAGGTGACTTCCTTTATCCTACACAGTCACGGGAAAGATATGATGAAAGCCGTGTCAAGCATTATATGGACTTGTTTAGTAGAGGAACAGAAAAGCCACGCGCTATAGCATATAACGCAATGAGCGGAATAAGTGCTTTGCTTGACGGTCATCACAAAGCCTGTGCAGCTGCAAGACTTCACGCTCCTCTTGATACGATAGTTATCACAAAGGGACATCTGTATGGAAGCAAGGATAATATTCAGATACGCTTTGGCTACGAGCTTGATACCGAGTATAATAT
>CAMZIK010000219.1 GCA_947307175.1 uncultured Clostridia bacterium | reverse complement strand
TATTTGCCCTGATATTTACGTTATTGCGTTGGTTTTGGCGTTTTGCTCAGGGCTAATTATTTTAATTAAATGGGAGGTATCATGCATGAAAAAGAAGAAATTATTGAGTCTGGCGTTGGCGGTGACGATGATGTTCGGCTCGGCTGCGGCGCTGCCTGAAGGTGCTTTCGATGAGTTTGCAAGCGTGTCGGTGAGTGCGGAAAAAGCAACAAAAAAGTCAGGAAATTATGAGTACAAAATACTCGATGACGGTACGGTTGAAATCACAAAGTATGTTGGCATGGGAGGTGTTGTAAGTATTCCACCAACACTGGATGAAATGGCTGTTACAAGCATTGGCAAATTATCTTTTTATTATGAATATGAATACGAAAGTATTACAAGTGTAACAATTCCAAAAGGCGTTACAAGCATTGATAGTGAAGCGTTCAGGAACTGTACAAAAATTAAAAATGTAACTATCCCGAGCAGCGTTACTATCATTGGCAATTGTGCGTTTATGGATTGCTCAAGTCTTAAAAGCGTAATTATGGAAAATGGAGTTACAAACATTGGCGAAAGTGCGTTTAATGGTTGTAAAAGTCTTACAAGCGTAACTATTCCAAACAGCACTGTGAATATTGGGTATGGGGCTTTTTATGACTGTCAAAGCCTTAATGACGTAAGGATACCAAAGAGCGTGTCAACTATTGGTAATAGGGCTTTCGGATACACGGAAAACAAAATAGAAGACTTTATTATCTATTGTTATGAGGGCTCACAGGCGGAAATATATGCAAAAGATAATAATTTTGAATATAAATATTATTGTAAAGTTCATGACTATGAGGAAACGATCGTTCCTGCGACCTGCACAAGAGGAGCGCACATTCTTCACACCTGCAAGCTTTGCGGCGACAGCTATGTGACCGATGAACAGCCTGCACCCGGACATAAATTCGGCAAGTGGAAAAAAGATATTTCTTATGATGCTGAAGTGAATAGTACGGCAGCAAGGACTTGTATGGTCTGTGGAGAAAAAGAAATTGAACTACTGGAAAAAGGGGCTTATGGTTTTGATTTTGAGACTCTTTCTGACGGAACTATTAAAATAACAAAATTTATGCCTTACTTTACACAAGCAAACGGTACGGTCAATATCCCATCAAAGATCGTGGGCAGGGACGTGACGATTATTGGGTCTAAAGCATTTGATAATGGAACTGTTTATTCAGCTCTCGGAGATAATGAAAAAATAAAAAAGATAATTATTCCCGATACTGTTACTACGATAGGCGACTATGCTTTTGCAAACAACGAAAAACTGACAGATGTTGTAATGTCGCAGAATCTTGTATTGCTGGGAGATCATTCATTTGATTACTGTCCTGCTCTAACAAATATTGATTTGCCAAAGAGTTTGCAGTATATCGGAGAGCATGCTTTTGATCAGGATCGCTTTATTAAGCAATTGTATATTTCGGATAATGTATCACATATCGGAAAAGGATACCTTCCGAGAATGGACGTTGATGCAGACAGCACAAAGTATTGTCAGGTTGATGGTGTAGTATTCAGCAAGGATATGAAAACGCTAGTAAAATGTCCTTGTGATGTAATCAACTATAAAGTCCCTGAGGGCATTGAAACGATCGGAGATTATGCTTTTTCGGGAGCTGATGGATATTCATCATTAGTAAGTGTTGAACTTCCTAAATCGCTTGTAAAGATAGGCGCTAATGCTTTTTCTAATTCTTCACTGCAAAGCATCACTATCCCAAGTGGTGTCACGGAAATAGGCGATGAAGCTTTCAAACAGACGCTTATTACAGAATTAAAGATACCTGCTACTGTTCAAAAGATCGGCAGAGCTGCTTTTACGTGCTGTGATAAACTGAGTAAGGTAACGCTGCCGTACGGTTTGAAAACAATCTCCGACGAGATGTTCTCGGGCTGCTGGGAGCTGTTGCATTTCAATATCCCAAACATTGTTACGACAATAGGAGACAATGCGTTTTCAGGCTGTGGATGGTTTGGTTCTGTCATTATCCCGAATTCTGTAAAAAGCATTGGCAAAGGGGCATTTAATGGCTGTATAAGTCTTGGGAACGTAACTATGCCAAAGAGTTCGGTCAGAATAGGAGATAATGCGTTTGAAGGAACACCGTGGTTCAAATACAACGTTTCAAATAAGGACGGACTGAAGATCCTTAACGGAAATCTTATGGATGCTTCGGGATTCCAAGGCAAAGAACTTACCGTTCCCAAAGGTATCCATACCATAAAGCGTTTGAACTGTAACGCAGAAAAGATCAATATACCCGCATCTGTAACATTGATCGATCCCGAAGCACTCTATGGAACCCATACAAGCGATATTTATTATGTGGGCAACGGCGGCTTTGAGATAAGTGTTGATCCGAAAAACCCATATTACAGCTCTTTGGACGGTGCTTTGTATAATAAGAATAAAACGAAGCTTATCTATTATCCGTATACAAAAAAGACTTTCAATATTCCCAAAACAGTTAAAATAATAGGCAAGAATGCGTGTGTCATTGGTTTTGACGATTACAGCGGAACTCATAATGTTTCAGATGATCGTAAAGGAATAAGCTCATTTACAATACCTGATCATATCACAGAGATAGAAGACTTTGCTTTCCACAGAAGCAATTTAACAGGGACAGTTGTGATACCAGGATCGGTCAAAAAGATAGGAACCTGTGCTTTTTCACATACGGGAATTAAAAAGCTTATTATAAAAGATGGTGTGAAGAGCATAGGCTATTCCGCATTTTTCGGATTAAACGATCTTACAGACGTTTCTATAGCAAAGAGCGTAAGCTTTTTCGGTGGTTATGCTTTGGGTTCTGTTTGTTCTGATGCGACCACATGGGCATCGCCCTGGCTGAAAGAACAGGTCAAAAAGGATCCTATGGTCATCATCAACGGTATAGTTGTAAACGGTGAACTTTGCTCATCGGAAGAATTGGTCATTCCGGATGGTGTAAAAATGATCGCAGGCAGTGCATTCGCTAATTCAAATGCCTATGATCCGTTTGATGGAGCGAAATTTACAAGTTTCAACCGAAATATCAAAGAGATCGTACTTCCAAACAGCGTAAAATATATTGGCGATTATGCATTTTATGGCTGTACAGATCTTGAAAAGATAACAGTTCCGAATAATCTTGAATATCTTGGTGAAAAAGCATTCGGCTATTTTGATTCATCAGCTGAGTCAAGTCAGAACAATAGCAGTTTGAAGATCACTGATGATAGTGCCAGCAGCGTTATCAATGCAACGGGAGCTCCAAAGAGAAAAGAAGATGCAAAGGTAAACTGTTACTACGGAAGCAAGGGTGAACAGTATGCAATAGATAACGGATTTGCATACACGATTAAAAACAGCGATGTTTCAAAAGCAAACTGTTCCGCAGATATAGCATTCTACACTGGCAAGCCTGTCTATCCTGATGTTACGGTTTCGATCAACGGAAAGAAGCTCATTAAAGGAACGGATTATACCATAAAGTATTTCAAGAATACCGAAAAGGGCAAGGGACAGTTCACAATTACAGGTATCGGAAGATTCAAGGGCACTTACAGCGGGACATTTGATATAGGTGCTTCTATGGATCGTCTCGCAGGAACAAATAGATTTTCTACCGCTGCGGCTATCTCAAAGGCAAGTTATCCGAACGGTTCAGATACAGTTATCCTCGCTTTCGGTCTGAACTACGCAGATGCACTTGCAGGCGTTCCGCTGGCTGAAAAGCTGAATGCACCTATCCTGCTCACGCATACCAAGACTTTGCCTGACGAAACGCTTGCAGAGATCAAACGTCTCGGCGCAAAAAAAGTAATAATCCTTGGCGGAGAAGGTGCTATAACCAAGAATGTTGTAAAGACATTGAAAGCAAACGGATTGAAGACAAAGAGAATCGCCGGACAGAGCCGTTTTGGAACAGCAACCGCAATCGCAAACGAACTGAACAAAGCACCGGAAGAACTGTTCTTCGTTTACGGTCTGAACTCTGCTGACGCACTTTCAGTTGGCGGCGTTGCAGCAGCTAAGGGCGCACCTATCATTTACCTGACGACAAAGGGCAGCCTGAATGCAGACACAGAGGCTTACCTCAAGACAGTTAAGGGCAAGGTGAAGAATGCTTACGTTATCGGCGGCGACGGAGTTATCTCTGACGCTATGATGAAGAACGTGGCAACGGCGCTCGGACTTAAATCCGGAAAGACAGTTGTAAGAGTGGCTGGTGCGAACAGGTATGAGACTTGCGTGGCTGTGAACAAGAAGTTCAAGAGCGTTGTTTCAAGCGAAGGCATTTGTGTTGCTAAGGGCTTGGATTTCCCTGATGCTCTCGCAGGCGGAGTTTATGCTGCTAAGAACAGACAGGCTTTGTTCCTTGCTGATGGCAAGAAGCTGCAGGACGTTCAGAGCAGCTATCTCAAAGGCAAGAATGCTGCTAAG
>CAMZIK010000218.1 GCA_947307175.1 uncultured Clostridia bacterium | reverse complement strand
GCTTTTTAATTCCCCCAGTAAAACTGGGGGTTTATTGTATGCTAAAGCATACAATGACAAGAGGAATTGCAAAAACTGCAATTCCTCTGTTTTTATCGGTATATGAAATCTTTCTTTTCGTAGGATATATCACTCGGATTATTGATCGCAAAAACCGCCACCGCATCGCTGATATAATCATACAGGTCATCGTCAACATAGGCAAACTTTGCAGGGTCAGCATCTTCTTCAGGTATCTCGCCTGCGCCGTATCTGTACGCATACTCGCCGCACTCTTTCACAAAATCAAGCAGCTTTGCCAGCTTATCCTGCGTTTGAGGATCGAACATACCCGACTGTATGAGCGTAGTTTTCAGATTATCACAAAAGAAAGCAAAATTATCGTCCCAATTCATATTGCCGTTATCCTGAGCCTCTCCCCTGAGTTTTTCCACCTCACGCAAAAGTTCTCCCTGGAGAGTGTCAGCCTGCCCCGACTTTGGAACTTTACTCTTCCAAATATCTTTGCAGACATCAAAATGCTTCATCTCATATCCACGGACACCAAGCTCATTTACGACAACATACATTCCATTCCAATCAATAACGTCATCGAGCGCCATATGTCATTCCCCTTTTTATCAGAGTTTCAGACCATCGAATGATTCTTTGAGTACCTGTCTTGATTTATCGAATTTCTCTCTTTCCTCGTCTGTCAGAGACAGTTCCAGCACTTCCTTGACGCCGTTTCTTCCGATTATGCTCGGCACGCCGATAAACACATCGTTCCCGCCGTACTCGCCCGAAAGCTTAGCCGAAACGGTCAGCACGCTGTTCTCGTCACCGAGTATCGCCTTGACTATCCTTGTGATAGCCATACCGATGCCGTAGTAAGTCGCCTTCTTCGCCTCGATTATCTTATATGCAGATGTTCTCACCTGCTCTTCGATCTTGGTCATCTCGTCGATATTATAAGGGTATCTCTTATCCTCAAGTATCTCGCTGACCGACTTGGTGGCAAGCATGACCTGAGAAAGCGGAACGAACTCGCTGTCTCCATGCTCACCGATAACATAAGCGTGGATATTCTTAGGGTCAACGCTGAAATAATCGCCCAGCAGATAACGCAGCCTTGCGGTATCAAGAGTAGTTCCCGTTCCGATAACCTTAGCAGCTCCGAAACGTGAAAGCTCAAACGTAACTCTTGTCATAATATCCACAGGGTTCGTTGCCACAAGGAAAATGCCGTCAAAGCCTGATTTTACAACAGGAGTGATTATCGATCGGAACACCTCGACGTTTCTCTGCAAGAGATCAAGCCTGCTCTCGCCCTCTTTCTGTGCAACGCCTGCTGCGATAACAACGATATCAGCACCACGGCAGTCCTTATAGTCTCCCGCCTTGATCTGCATATTGGATTTTGCAAAAGCAAGACCGTGATTAAGATCCATAGCCTCTCCGTTTGCTTTTTCTTTATTTACGTCTATCAGCACAAGCTCGTTGCAGATGCCTCCCTGATTCACAAGTGCATACGCAAAGCTCATTCCTACCATGCCTGTGCCGATAAGCACGACCTTTCTTGTATCTGTTGTAGTCATAGTTCTATTCCTTTCTAATAATCAAGAATTATCATCGTTCCGTTTTTGCGTGCATGCTCCACCGCCTGCCAGAATATCGAAAATGCGAATTTCGCAAGCGACACCGTATCATACTCTGTGTGTATCTGCTGCATCTCGACCTTGCCATTTCTGACATAAGCATCATCGGGATAGCCTTCGGTATTAAACCAGCTTCTGATCGTCTGCTTATCAGCTTTCCAGTCGATAGCGTTTATCTCTTTAAGCTCGGAATAAAGCAGTCCGACCGTGGAAAACATTCTCTCATGTCCTGTCGGCAGCCGAGCCGGGAACATTATCTTCTCGTGAAGCGGCAGCCACCATTCACATTCAAAAAGCGAGTAGCTGCTTTGCTTTGTCTGCATGAATCTTTTATATAAAGGATGATCGAACACGTTAAAATCCTTCGGTACAGTCTCGGGAACTTTCTGTCCGAGATATTTTGCCGCAAAAAACAGCTGCAGCGCTTCATAGGCGCACCAGTCAGGCTTTTCTGTGTAATACGGAGTCGTATCATTGTCCTCGTTCCACAGCTGACCCGGAGCGATATTATCGCCCAGACCGTCGAGTATAGCGTTCTTCCACTCGGTCACACCGGTAATTATATCCTCAACAGGCGCAGTCTCCTGCTCATTTGCAAGCACTACCTGTACGTCCATGCCGTTTTCCATGCCCCATCGCTGTACGCTTGTGAGCCAGTTCCGTGAATAGTATCTCACCAGGCAGCCTGAATAAACATCAAGTCCCATATTTTCTCCTTAGCTTCAACACTTCTCCATAATATCAGCAAACCGCTTTGCGAGCTTTTCATAAGTGAAGTTTCCGATAACGGCTCTCCTGCCGTTTTCACCCATAGCTTCTCTCTCCTGCTTTGTCATTGCTTTGAGCATATGCACGGCATCATTTACAGTTCTAACATCAGTCGGGTCAGCCATCAGTCCGCAGTCGTACTGTTCAACAAGAGTCTTTGGTGCGTTTATCGCACAAACGATAGGCTTGCCAGCCATCATGCAGTCATACATTTTATTCAGACAAAGTCCGAACCTGTACAGCGGAGAATCGAGCGCTCCCATGTAAGAGCAGTCCGCCTTTCCGACCAGAGCAGGCACCATAGTCTTAGGCACAGGAGGAAGGAAATATACATTGTCAAGTCCCTCGTCCTGCGTGCGCTTTATCAGCCTTTGCTTTTCTACTCCGTCTCCCACAAGCACAAATGCAATATCCTTGTCCTTCTCCTTCGCAGCGCAGTCGATAAGAATATCCAGCGCATTTGAAAGAGCATGACCGCCCATATACATCACAACGAACTTATCCTTGAGCTTTTCAAAAAGCTGCTCATGCTCCACCGGCAGAGGAAGCTTGTCCGTCCACTCCTCTGTCAGCACGCCGTTTTGGATGTTGTTGAACTTTTCAGGTCTCAGCCCGTGCTTTACCATATACTTTTTCGTGTAAGGCAGAAGTGCAACGACAGCATCACAGTGACGGTAAGCGCTGTTCTCGGCAGCCTGCATCATCACAACGAACGGGTGATTCTTTGACATTCCGCCTATCTCATACAAAGTCGCTGGCCACATATCGTGGACCTCGTGGATATACTTTGCATCTGCGCACTTAGCTATCTTCTGTGCTGCATAAGTATCCAGCGGATAAGTAGAGGAAGCGATCACAACATCAGGTTTCCACGCCCTTGCTATCCTTTCGGCATTGAATCTGAGCTTGCCCACATATCTGAGCATAGATTCGGCACGCTTAACGCCGTTGCCCTCATATTCTCCTGTTTTGAGCCATGTGTATTTTATCCCGTCTATCGTCTGCGTGGTAAAATCCTTTTTTATCTTCGGGTTCTTTATGCGCAGATGAGAAAAATCGCCACCCACTATACGCACATTGTGACCCATTTTGACCCATTCACGAGCCATATAGTAAGGTCTGAATTCCATGCCCATTTCCGGGCTCCCGGCATAATGATCCAACAGAATTATATTCATATTATTCTTCCTTTTCATCAAAGTTTTCTTTTCATTATATTTTATCACACACTGCGTTTAAAGTCAATCACAACAATAAAAAAACTGCCACAGAAGGCAGTTCGTTTTTACAAATAGTCAAGTATTGTTTTCCAGCTATCGATCAGTCTTTCAAGACTGTATGCAGCATTTGCAGGGCTTGTCGAAGGCAAAGCGGTAATATCCCTACCTGTCAGCGGTCTTTGAAATCTGTAATACAAATTCGCAGCAGTACTTCCGTTCGCAAATACAGCTTTGATACCGAAGCGTGAAAGCACCATTTCAATATCAGTCGGGATAACGTTTTTTATGCTTGCATCGCTCGAACCGATAATGTCGCATTCCTGCACAACGTCCCAGACAGCGATATTTGAACTAAGCAAAAAAGCCCTTTTCTCATCAATGCCTGATGGCACGGGCTTATTCAGCAGCGCCGCCAGGACTCTCCAGAAACGGTTCTGCGGGTGTCCGTAGTAAAAGCCCTGCTCCCTTGACTTTACAGACGGCAGACTGCCAAGTATCAGTATTTTGCTGTCTTTATCAAACACAGGTTCAAACGTGTGGACAATATGTGTGTACTCAGCCATAATTACTCCTTTACCGCAAAATGAGCAGCAATGCCGAAAAGCAAAAACTTGTTTATCTTATATAGATTATATCAAATCAATCATTGCTTGTCAACGCAGCAAACTATCCTGCGGACAAAAATCGCCCTCCCGAACCGAAGCCCGAGAGGGTGTAAAAATAAAGGAGGTAGTCCCTGAACGCTATGTGATCTGCTTGCAGTCTTTGAGGCTGATCCAGTCGTCCTTTGTGCCTGCGATACGCCCATACTGCACGCCGCAGACGGTCTTTCTGCCGCCGATCT
>CAMZIK010000217.1 GCA_947307175.1 uncultured Clostridia bacterium | reverse complement strand
ATACTGTTGGAGACCGGCGTGCCGAACGCAACACCTTAATAACGATTATTTGGTAAAGTTTGGACGGTTGGTTTTACGATAATAACCGAAAGGACGAATTACCATGATTGATATGATTTACAACCTTCGTGCAGGCGATATTCACGCCGTCGAGTCCTCTGACGAATTCAACAATCTCTGCATGCCGTTTGAAAAATCGCTGATTGAGGAGCAGATTGATGTATTCCACAAAATCCTCGACTGCGTGAGCGATACCGCCGCCGCCGAAATGAGGGCAGCATATAAGGCCGGCTTCAAGGACGGTGTGGCTTTGATGAAGGAGTTGCGGGAATAAGATTCTATATGATGCAATGTAATTAACAATGATATAGCAAAAGCGATGCCTACCCAACAGTAAGCATCGCTTTTCCTATCTATTAAAATCTATCAATATTTACACACTCACAAGCTCCGCCACCTCCTGCGGAGTTTCCTTGTACCCGTTCTTCGCCCAATAGATGTACAGCTTATACACGCCGCCGATCTTATAGACGATTTCCCAAGCGTTGGCAGTATCGCCCAGCCTTGCAAAGAAACGGCGGTCAAATTCGTCCTCAAGTAGGTAGAGCCTGTCTATCTTCATCAGGATACTGATGAAGTCACGGTGCTTGTACATATGCTCGAACAGCCACACGATGTACGGTTTCAGGCTCTCCCGTGTGAGCGTGATATAGTTTTCATCGGTGCTTGACAGCCACTCGTCCGTGACCGTTTCGATATAGTACCTCAAAATATCGTCCTTGTCCTGAAAATTGCGGTAAAAGGACACTCTACCCGACTGTGCTTCCGTAATAATATCGACTACCGTGATCTCATGATAGTCTCTCTTTTTCAATAGCCTGATAAACGCCGCTGCAATTCGGTCTTTGACTGTGACAGGGCGCTTTTTTGTTCCTTTTTTCATAATGATACAAAACCTCCCGAAGTGTACCAAATTGCCCAAAAGCATTGACTTTGAGGGCTT
The DNA here is from genome assembly GCA_947307175.1 of uncultured Clostridia bacterium. GTDB lineage: Bacteria > Bacillota > Clostridia > Oscillospirales > Ruminococcaceae > Hominimerdicola. The sequence continues at coordinate 3,502 of CAMZIK010000217.1, read as the reverse complement.
TTCATGCTATACTGATGATACAGATGAACCATATTCAGTATAGCACGAAAGCAGACTTATGTCAAGTATCTGTACGGGAAGGAATGGCGTTTATGTCGCTGAAAAAGAAACGCATTATCACGCTGATCATCGTTATTCTTATAGCTGCTGTACTCGGCAGGCTTGCCGTCAGATTCGTTATGAACATGATGCTCGGCGGCACATTGTTCGGAGGTGATTTCCTGTGAGCAAGAAAGAGAAAACACCCGGCAGAGGCAAATGGGCGCTGATCTATACGGGAGCGTTTATTCTCTCGTTCGCCGCTTCTGCGATATTCAAAATGACCTATGATCCGACACACGGCAAATACAAAGCAGACTGGAGCGATTCTGTTGGGACGGTCTATACAGATATTTCCTACGGAAAGGGCGAAGCCAACAAGTTTGATCTGTATGTGCCTGCCGACAATTCAAAGGAGAGCTACGGTCTTGTGGTCTATCTTCACGCAGGCGGCTTTGCTACGGGGGATAAGGCTGACGATAAGGAAATGCTCCAGTGGCTCTGCTCTCTCGGCTATGTATCGGCTGGCATCAACTACACGCTTTTCAATGATGATCACCCCGATGCAAGTGTGTATTCGCAGTCAATGGAAATAAATGAAGCCATGCCCTATGTAGTCGATGAAGCAAAAAAGCTCGGCTACAATGTTGACAGAATGGCAGTATCAGGCGGTTCGGCAGGCGGCTGTCTTGCACTGATCTACGGTCTGCGTGATGCGGATACCTCGCCCATACCCGTCAAAATGATATTTGAAGCTGTCGGACCGGCTGCGTTCTATCATGAGGACTGGACAAATTACGGTCTTGACCAGAACAGCGAAGCCGCCGCAGGTCTGTTCACAACGATGGCAGGAACAGAGATCACCATGGATATGATCGAAAATCACAGCTACACGGAACAGGTGCGACCGATCTCTGCCGATATGTGGGTGAATGAAAACTCCGTACCTATCGTTTGTGCCTACGGCGAGCAGGACAAGATATGCCCGTTTGCATCGTCAACACGGCTTGTTGAACAGCTTGAAAAGTACAATATCCCTCATGATTATTATATCCTGTCGCATTCGGGACACGGCTTGCAGAATGACAGTAAGCTCTCGGCGCAGTATATGGATAAGGTGACAGAATACCTTGACAAGTATATGGGATGATAAAAATGACTGCAAAAAACAATGGAAAAATGAAGCTGTGGAAAAAGATACTGCTGATACTGCTTGCAATTCCGTTTGTGATTGCAGCGGTCATCGGGATACTGTATCTCTATGCAGACAACAAGCCTGACATTCACAAGGGCTACAATGAAAAAATAGCAACAGGCGGCACGCTTGAAGCAAAGTATCTGCAATTCGGCAGCTTTGAAACCCAAAAATACACGGATAAAGCAGACAAGCCGATCAAAAAATACACGGTCTATTATCCGAAGGAACTTGAAAGTACCGATCATACATACCCGATGATACTTGTTGTCAACGGCACGGGCGGTAAAGCGACCAAATACGAGCCGCAGTTTGAGCTGTTTGCTTCATGGGGCTTTATCGTTGTCGGAACGCAGGACAAGGGCACGGGAACTGGAGAAACTACGGTCAAAACGCTGCATTATATGCTCGACCGGAATGACGATACGGACAGCGTTTTCTATCACAAGATAGATACCGATAATATCGGCATCACGGGCTTTTCTCAGGGTGGCGCAGCGGTATTCAATGTTATCACAAAGTTTGACGAAGCCAAATATTTCAAGGCTGCTGCACCGCTTTCTCCCGTATGCGAAAAGACCGCACAGGAAACGACCAATTATCCCTATGACAGTGCAGAGGTGAAATGCCCGATACTCGTTATGGCAGGAACCAGCGGAGAATTTGAGACAGACCTTGTCAGCCCGCTTGAAGAAATGAATAAGCAGTATGACAAAATTACCTCACCAAAGGCAATGGCTCGCCGTATCGGTATGACACATGATGATATGATGTACTCCGCAGGCGGATATGTAATGGCTTGGTTCAGGTGGCAGCTTCAGGGCGACGAAGAAGCGGCAAAAGCATTCACGGGTGATTCGCCGGAGTTGATGAGCAATCAGCTATATCAGGATCAGAGGATAGACTTGGGGGAATAACTATGAATAAAACAGTAAAAAGGATATTTACGGTATTGGGTATTATTCTTGCTGCCCTTGCAGTGATTATCGTTATCATCTATTTCGCTGTTCTGCGTTATCCGAATCTGAAAAATGATCCGAAGATCGGCAAATGGTATCGGGTATCCGACAGCGTGATGAAGGACTCGGAAGGACACAGCTATCATGCACTGTTCAAAAAGGGCAGTGAGAACAAGGTCATGATCTATTTTGCAGGCGGTGGAGTGAGTATCAATGAGGAAACTGCCCGTGACGATACCTATAACACGAAAATGGTATTTCCCGATCTGCTTGCAAATACCACGATGAATATGGGCGGACTCGCATCTGCAACAGAGGACAGTCCCTTCGGGAACTGGACAATGATACTGTTCCCTTATGCGACGGGAGATTTTCATTCCGGAACAGGCGAATTTCATTATACTGACAAGGACGGAAAAGAAAAGATACTGTACCACAACGGATATGTGAACTACACTGCGGCAATGAAGCAAATCATGGAGAAAGCCGGTATCGAAGATGCGGATACAGTCCTTGTGACAGGTTACAGTGCAGGCGGCTGGGGTGCGGCACTTCTTGCGGACGATATTTATACCAATTACTTTCCACAGGCATCGAACAAGAATGTGTTTATAGATTCCTCTATGGCTCTGTATGATAACTGGCACGATACCGCAGTCAATGTATGGCAGACACCGAGTTCGATCACCGATAAGATTGTCAGTGATAATATTACGATGGATTGCCTGCGTTCACTTCGGCAGAAATATGGCGATGTTATTCATCTGCTGTACGGTACATCAACAAGAGACGGCGATCTTGCAAAGGTACAAAATTACTTTCAGAACGGTATCATGGATGTTGACGAATCGGTTGCCGATGTTTATCAGCAGACATTGAAAGAAGCAATACCGCAGTTCAAGGAGATCGGTGTCAGCCTGTTCATCTGGGACGGTATCGGATACTATGACGATCCGCGCAATATGACTTCACATACGATCATCGCAACCCCCGTTGTATGGGTTCCGTTTGAATCGCAAAATAAATCTGTTGCGGAATGGCTGACAGATGCGATTGACGGAACGCTGAATGATTACGGTGTTGAGCTTGTGGATAAGGTGTACGAGAAAACTGAATAACCGTTTTAGCCGCCCTGTTATGTGCGGCTATTAGCGCTTGCAAAGAGAAAATGATAGAAGCAGTCAAAAATGAATTGATGTGCCGTTTCCGTAACATACCGAAAGAAAGCCTGCGAATTTCAACAGCAGGTACTTTTGAAAATCAGAGCGAAGCAGAAGCGTGGAAACATCAGGTACAAGGTGCTTTTTCA
>CAMZIK010000216.1 GCA_947307175.1 uncultured Clostridia bacterium | reverse complement strand
ACAGGTAAGACAACACTTTCCACAGATCCTAAGAGAAGACTTATCGGTGACGATGAGCACGGCTGGGACGACAACGGCGTATTCAACTTTGAAGGCGGATGCTATGCTAAGGTTATCGGTCTTGACAAAGAATCCGAGCCTGACATCTATAACGCTATCAAGAGAGATGCTCTGCTTGAGAACGTAACAGTTGACGCAAACGGCAAGATCGACTTTGATGACAAGTCTGTAACAGAGAACACTCGTGTTTCTTATCCTATCGACCACATCAACAACATTGCATCTGAGGTAAACGGCGTTTCCGCAGGTCCTGCTGCTGATAACGTTATCTTCCTTTCAGCTGACGCTTTCGGCGTACTTCCTCCTGTTTCCATACTCACTCCTGAGCAGACAAAGTATTACTTCCTCTCAGGCTTTACTGCAAAGCTTGCAGGTACTGAGCGTGGAATCACAGAGCCTACACCAACATTCTCCGCTTGCTTCGGTCAGGCATTCCTTGAGCTGCATCCTACAAAGTATGCTGAAGAGCTGGTTAAGAGAATGGAAAAGAGCGGTGCTAAGGCATACCTCGTAAACACAGGCTGGAACGGCACAGGCAAGAGAATCTCTATCAAGGATACTCGTGGAATCATCGACGCTATCCTCAACGGTGATGTTCTCAAGGCTCCTACAAAGAAGATCCCTTACTTTGATTTTGAAGTTCCAACTGAGCTTCCAGGCGTTGATCCTGCTATCCTCGATCCGAGAGATACATATGCAAACGCTTCCGAGTGGGAAGAGAAGGCAAAGGATCTTGCTTCAAGATTCATCAAGAACTTCTCCAAGTATGAGGGCAACGAGGCTGGTAAGGCACTTGTTCATGCTGGTCCACAGCTTTAATAGCTATCAAGGCAAATATAAAAGACGACGTTTCAAAAGCGTCGTCTTTTTTGTTCAGTATTTTCCGTCGGAACGCAGGCAGCCGTAAACACAGATGTCGATGATCTCTCCACGGCAGCGCTCATATTGCCGCAGAGTTCCCTCTTTGGTAAAGCCCAGCTTTTCAAGCGTCTTCCGAGAGGCGATATTTAGCGGCTCAACATAAGCCTCTACCCTGTTGATGTCCGTTTCTTCGAAAATATACCGCAGTATCGCACCGAGTGCTTCGCTCATCAATCCTCTGCCCTGATAGATGCTGTTAAGCTCATAGCCAAGCTCCGCTTTTCGGGCGTCCTCATTAAAGGCAAAAAAGCCGCAAGTGCCTATCAGCTTTGAATTGTCCTTATACTCTATCCCCCAGCGCAGCATCGTTTTTTGCTCGAAGCCCTGCGTGAAGAACTCCACCTGCTGCTTTGCACGCTCAAGGCTTTCAAACGGCAGAAGGTCGTAATATTTCATAACCTGCTTGTCGGAGAATATCTCGTAGATATCCTGTGCATCGGACTGAACAAGCGGTCTGAGGAGCAGCCGTTCGGTGTTTATGAGCATATTCTTTTTAAAGATGTCTGTTATCATTCGACAACTCCTTTCCCGCAAAGCTGCGCTATCTCCTTTTCAAGTGTTCTGTAAAAAGTCGCTGCAAGGAATCCGTCAGCAGATGCGTGATTGAGCCTTATCGCAACAGGCATCATCAGCCTGCCGTTTTCCTCACGGAACTTGCCCCAGTTTACTATCGGGCTGAAATATAGGTATCCGTCGGGCAGCTCAACAGTCATAGAGTCAAACGACAGCCAGGGAAAGCTCGATGCATCGAACCAGTTGGGGTGCGAAGCCTCGTCAAGTCCATAGTCATGAGTTGCCTTTGCTTTGTCAAGGTCAGCTTTTGCATTATCGTAGAATGTTTTATAGTCCTCATAATACTCGCTGTAAACGACCGTTATTGTCTCTGTGTCCTCATGAAAAACGTACTGGCGTGGATTGAGCTTGTCGTAAAGTCTCAACTGCTTGGTTTGATAATCATAGAAATAGCGGTAGTCGTCTCTTGAATTAAGTGCCTTGGTCAGCACATAAAGGGAATTCAGATAAAAGCTTGTTTCGGTGCGCTTTGAAAAAGCTTTTAGCTCAGTGACATCGACTCTCGCAGTAACAGCAAAAGAGCATTTGCAGTCATCGGAAAAATGTCTGAAAATATCCTTGCGGTAGTAATCATCCAAAGCTATTATTTTATAGTTCATGAACATATCCCCTTTCTGTGTATAAAGCATAACACAAAGATTAAAAAAATGCAAGTTTTAAAATCCACATGTGAACAAATGTTAAATTTCCGTAAACAAAGTTGTAAAAAACTTTTCATTTTCAGCAAATGTGCTATAATGAATTCAGTGAGAATATTTAAGAGGAGGTGACGCAGTGCAAAAGCTTATGGGAAACGCCGTTTACGGCGGAATTGGCAGAGGTGTGATAAAATTCTTTCAGCGAGACGAGGTAGTGATCAGTAAAGCAAGAGTCGTTGATACTTTGCGTGAGCTGCGCAGATTTGCGTATGCCCGAAACGAAGTCGTTGAAGAACTCAAGCATCTGTATGCTCAGGCTGTTGAAGAAGTCGGCGAGGACGAGGCACAGATATTTCTTATCCACCAGATGATACTCGACGACAACCAGTATGTAAACTCAATGGAAAAGCTTATCCTCAACGAACACTGTAATGCAGAGTTTGCCGTTGTCAGAACTGTCAAGCTTTTCAGTAAGATGATGAGCGATATGAGCAGCGAGTCTGAATATATAAGCGAGCGTATCGCAGACATAAGAGACGTTTCCGCAAGGCTGCTTAGACATATTCAGAACCGTGACGAGAAAGAATTCAAGCTTGAGGAGATGTCCATAGTTTGCGCTGACGACTTCCTTCCGAGCGAAACAATAATGCTTGACAAGTCAAAAGTTGCTGCGATATGCACATCTTACGGTTCAACCAACTCACATACAGCTATCCTCGCAAGGACAAGAGGAATACCGTGTATCATCGGTGTCGGTGACGAACTGAAAGAAGACCTTGAAAATAAATACTGTATCGTTGACAGTTACAGCGGTATTCTTTATATCGAGCCTGACAATGAAACCTCAAAGCTTCTGGATCACAAAGAAGCGATAGAAGGCAGAAAAAGAGAACTGCTCACCCGTCTGCGCGGAAGGAAGAACATAACCCGTGACGGCAGAGAGATAGAGGTCCTTGCGAACATCTGTGACCTGACTGACATTGAAAGCGCCAAAACAAATGACTGCGGAGGCATCGGTCTGCTCAGGAGCGAGTATCTTTACAATGGAAAAGAAGACTTCCCTGACGAAGAAGTGCAGTTTTATAATTACAGGCGTGTACTCACAGAGCTTCAGGGGAAACCCGTAGTTATAAGGACTATGGATATAGGCGCTGACAGTGAGCTTGATTATTTCGGACTCGATCAGGAGAAAAACCCTGCGATAGGCTTTCGTTCGATAAGAGTATGTCTTTCACGTCCCGAAATATTCAAAACTCAGCTCAGAGCGCTGTTCAGAGCTTCAGTTTACGGAGATCTGAGGATACTGTTCCCTCTTATTATCGATGTTGAAGAAGTAGTGAAGATCAAGGAGATAATAAATGAGGTCAAAGCCGAACTTATCCGTGACAACAAGCCGTTCAAGGATAACATTCCTCTCGGCGTTCTTATAGAAACCCCTGCGGCAGTGATGCTCAGCGATCTTCTTGCGCAGCAGGTCGATTTCTTTGCGATAGGCACAAACGATCTTGAACAGTATTCAAATGCTATCTATCGCCACAATCCCAACTTTGAAAAGATATGTCCCTCTGACCACATCTGCGTGCTCAGAATGATAAAGCTGGTGTGTGAGAACGCTCATGCACACGGGATAAAGGCTTATATCTGCGGTGAGTTCGGAGCTGATCTGAATTATACCGAGGTCTTTCTCGATCTGCACGTTGACGGATTGTCTGTCACACCGACAAATATCCTGCCTGTGAGAAAAACGATACGAAGCCTTAATCTCAGCGACAGAAGACAGGTCAGACAGAATATCCAGAAATTCCTCAAATGCTGATAAAATACGGCTGCTGCAAAAAGATGCAGCAGCCGTTATTATATCTGAAAATACTTCATATAAATATCATATAGCTCAGGACACGTTTTTTTGAGCCTTACAGGTCGAAGATCAGGAGTTGTGAAACAATGTGAGGTCTTTGCGGTAAGTGAAACAGTACCCTTTGTGACGTTACGCACCTCGTATTCAAGAGCGAATTTACAGCCATTGAACTCGGTGATACGGCACTCGACCTCAAACTTATCGCCAAATTTCACAGGATATTTATAATGCGTTTCAACAGAAAGGACAGGAACAACTATACCCATGCTTTCCAGCTTAGAAAACGGGAATCCCATCTGATCCATCATATCGACCCTTGCTTCTTCGAGCCAGCGGACATAATTTGAATGATGAACGATGTCCATTCTGTCTGTCTCATAATAAAACGCATTTCTTGAATAAACTGTGGTCATAGCACATCTTCCCTTCCGGTAATCACTATTGATACGATACCACATATTCA
>CAMZIK010000215.1 GCA_947307175.1 uncultured Clostridia bacterium | reverse complement strand
CGCCGAAACTATAAAGTTACCGCTGTAATTAACACCTGCAAGCTCGCAGTTCAGATTCAGCTCATTATTATCATAATAGAACGATCTGTCAGCAAAAACGGATATCATTCTCCCGTATTCAACAGTTTTCTGAACTATCTGAGCGTGTTTTATTACGAATCTCAGTGCATCTTCCGCCGAAACAGCTCCGGAAACAGCCAGAGCAACGATTTCGCCAAGGCTGCACCCCATTACATAATCAGGCTCCACACCTTTGGATATCATTGTCTGAGCAAGTGAATACTCGGTCATGAATATAGCAGGATGAGTTGTCCCGAGATCTGTAAAATCATCTGTTTTTCTGTGATCTTCATCATATATCCTGTCTATAACCGAAAAGCCGCATTCCTTCCTATTCTGTCTGAAAACAAGATCTTTATTGAACAGATCAGCTCCCATATGATAATAATGAGTTCCCTGTCCTGCAAACATAAAAACAATAGGTTTATACATCTTTACTTCCTTTTCATGTCGATAAACGAAATTTATTCTGCAAATTCCTTCATAAACTCTTTTACATCTGCAACTATCTTTACATCCGCAATATTAAATATAGGAGCATTCTCATTATTATTCACTGCTATTATTTGTCTGGAATTCCTTATGCCCACAAGATGCTGATTAGCTCCTGATATACCGAAGGCTATGTACAGATCAGGCGCTATGCTGCATCCCGACTGACCGACCTGAAGCTTTTTAGGCAGCAGACCGTCATCAACGACGCATTTTGTTCCAACAACAACAGCATTGTATTTTTTTCCGGCCTGACATATCATATCAAAGGTCTCTCCATCCTTTACTCCTCTGCCCACACCGAATACTATCTTTGCATTATCCAGATCAGTATTGTTTTCACACACTCTTTTAACGCTGTTTATGATCTCATATGCAGGATCTGCAATGAAGCTGCCCGTATATTCCCATTTCCTTATATTCAGCTCTTTTTGAGCATTTATCTCAGTTTCAACAAAAGCATTCTTCTTTACTGTGCAGGTACAACACTGAGAATTGATACATATTATCCGTGCCTGTACAGAATCGCTCATAGCCGCGCGTTCAAAGACAAATCCGTTTTCCTCTTCAAAGCATATATCTATACAATCAGCGGTAAGCCCGACTTCAAATCTTGATGCGAATAACGAAGAAAGCGTTTTTGAAAAATCAGTATTTGTGAACATTATGATATCAGCTCCTATCGAACTGTATATATCACTCAGTATATCCAGCCACACTTTCTCATCTTTTGTCTCACATTGCTGATATACGACTTCATCTGCACCGTATAATGCACACCTTTTCAGTTCGTCATCTGAGGCGTTTCCGATAAATACCGCCTGAACACTGCCATTGCTTTCTTTGCTGAGCTGATATGCCTTTGAAATAAGCTGTCCTGTAAAACTGTCTACATGATCAAAGGCATCACATACGACCCAAATTTTTCTTTTATCCATATGCCACCTCAATTACTGCTGTAAAAGCTTTTTTACATGATCTGCTTTTTCTTTAATGCTGCCGCCGATCTCAATACTTTCTTTTTTATAAATGATGTTTACGGAGTTTATCACCTTTGTCTTTGAACCGGATGCTCCGCAATCCGTTGAGGCTATCCCCAGTTCTTCCGCACTGATGATTTTATATTCCCATTTCTGCGCTCTTTTAAGTGCAATGACGTTCAGATTTGATGCATATGTAAGAAAGCTGTCCACACTTAGCAGGAAAGGATACCTGCATCTGACAGTCATTTCCTGTCTTTCATCCCGTCTCACTATAACAGCTGAATCATTGCCGAAACTTTCAATATCTGCTACGGACGAAAAATAAGTGATGCCAAGCTTTTCAGACAACTCCGCAGGCACCTGACCTGTTTCTCCGTCTATAGCGTGTCCGCCGCATATTACCGCATCTGCATCGGGAATATACTTTTTTATTGCCGCAGTGAGAGTTTTTGTGGTCGCAATGGTATCGGCCTGCGCAAATTTAATATCGTTCAGCCAGTATATGTCATCACAAACCAGAGCTTTGCTTCTTATCAGTCCGTCTCTTGCGCTCTCTCCGCCCATGCAAATACCGATCACGCTGATATCCGAGCTTTTCTTGAGCTCAGCAAGCTTCTCAAGCACAAAAAGATCATAGGGATTTATAATAAGACCGCCTGCTTCTGCATTGATAAGCTTTCCGGGCACCATTTTAAGGCAAACAACTATTTTTATCATTTATAATGACTCCCCGTTTGTTGTGAAGTTATAGATGGTATTCTTCTGCATTTCATTTGTTCCCGAATATATACTGCAGGCCAGCGCATCACGCAACTCACGTTCGATGTCATATTCCTTGGTATAGCCATATCCACCGAAGATCTGCATTGCGTCACGGCAGGTCTTTATGTATGCCTCACTCACATAGAGCTTGAAAATAGAGGTATCGATAAATGCAGTCTTCATATTATCCTTTAGATCAACTATTCGGTAAAGCATGGCTCTTGACATCTCGATACCCACCTTCATATCGGCTATCTTATGGGAAACAGCCTGATAATCACCGATAGGCCTGCCGAACTGCTTTCTTGATCTTACATGCTCTATACATCTTTCCATTACTCTTCTCATCGCACCGATATGAGGAACAAACTCGAAGCACCTTTCCCATTCAAGAGCCATCGTCATAATAAGCGAACCAAAATTGTATCTACCCAGAACGTTTTCCTTTGGAATAATACAGTTATCAAATACGATTTCCGAAGTCGGACACGAGCCGAGTCCCATTTTTTCAATATCCGCACCTATCTTCACGCCCGGAAAATCCTTTTCGACTACAAAAGCCGTGAAGCTTTTGTTATTCTCTTCTCCTGTGCGTGCAAAAACGATAAAGATATCCGCGATTGGTCCGTTGGATATGAACGCCTTGCTGCCATTGAGAATATAACCATCATCGGTCTTTTCAGCCTTTGTAACCATGCTCAGGGCATCGGATCCCGATTCTGCCTCTGTTATGCAGATAGCTCCTATTCTTTTTCCAGCGGTCATATCGCAAAGATACTTATCCTTCAGCTTCTCAGAGCCGTAAAGATATATCAGATTCTGGGATACCCAGATATGATTGTTCACCACAAAAACGAACCCGTTGTTCTTACAGCTGTATCCAAGATTCTCAAAAACCGCCGCTGCGGTATGATAGCTTTCACCGAGTCCGCCGTACTTTTCATCAACAGTTATACCAAGCAGTCCGAAATCTGCGATCTTTTTCCACATTTCAGGCGAGAACTTTTCAAGATACTCGGGATCGTTAAGATTATTCTCAGCAAATTCCCTGACTGCCTCTATAAGCTGCATTTCTTCATTTGTGTTCATAATGCTCCTCCAAAAATCAAAAATCTATATTGGCATCAACATTGATATAATCGGGATACTTAAAAGGCTTCTCGGCTTCCGAAACAAGTTGTATCACATCACCGTTCTTCGATATCTCCCTGAACCCTGTGAACTTGTATGTAACGTACATGATCCTGTTACGGTCAGTTGAAATAAAATCTGCATAAAGCTTTACATTTGAATCAATTGCAGAATTCACAATATACTTCAGAAGAACAGAACCTACGCCCTTTGACATAACACGGCAGGACATAAGGAGCATTTTCAGATGCCATTTGTCATCTTCCTTTTCAATAACCGATACTCCTATTTTTCCGTAATCACCATACTTATCGATAAGCTGAACAACAATAACCTCATACTTGTCAGAGCCGATCATTTCATTAAGCTCATCAAAGGAATAGACAGTACCTGTCGAATTGAGCTGATGTGTCCTTACAGTAAGTTCTTCAACTCGTTTAAGGTCTTCCTTCTGCGCTCGTCTTATTATAAATCGCATTCCCAAAGTGCTCAGAAATTCCTCGGAAGTGCCTTCAAACCTTGATTCTTCATCATTTCTGACTATATCGTTCATGTAAAGATGACGTCTGTTCTTTGAATCCTCGGTGATATACAAGGGAATAAATTCATCCATATCAGGGATAGCATCCGCTTTTTCGGCATTTATACAAAGAACTTCGGGGATATTGAAGCTTACTTCATCAATCTCAAACTGCTGATCGTCAACAAAGGCGATCGCATCTATGCCGAAATTAAATGACTTGCAGATAGTTCTGATATTCTCTGACTTAGGATTCCAGTTTATCTGAGGGTATAGGAAATACTCGTCTATGCCGAACTCCTTCAGCTTTTCCATAGTATAACCTGCATCATTCTTGCTGCATACAGACTGAAGGATTCCTCTTCTGTCCAATTCCTTGATGATATCAACTATATTCGGCTTTAATGTGACATCCCCCTCTGTCAGGGCTCCGTCCCAGACAGTATTGTCAAGATCCCATACAACACATTTTATCTTTCCCATTTATGCTCTCCTTTTGCAAATATACTAAAAATGATATAATCATGTACTCCGCAATTTCATCTGTCAGTAGTATCAATAATACTCAA
>CAMZIK010000214.1 GCA_947307175.1 uncultured Clostridia bacterium | reverse complement strand
CGATCGCCCCCAAACCCCTTCGGACACACACTTGTATAATAATATAAATTCTGATCTAAGCATAAATTGGTCAAGCCTGAATAGACTTATAATACAAGCTATAAACAGGAGGGACCAAAAATGCTTGACTTGCTTGAAAAGGACATATCCAGACCGCAGATGATAAATGCGGTAGGGCTTAGCACGCAGGAAGCACAGAGCAGGCTGTCACGAAACGGAGAGAACAGGCTTGCACGCAGGAAGCGATCGTCCGCCGCAAAGATATTTGCAGGGCAGTTCCATGATATAATGGTCATCATACTAATGGCAGCAACGGTCATCTCTGTGCTGCTTGGTGAGTACGCCGATGCGATACCGATTTTGCTTATCGTTATCATCAACGCTTTTCTTGGCTTTTTTCAGGAATACCGCTGCGAGAAAACGCTTGAAAAGCTTGAAAGCATGACAGCTCCTTCTGCCCGATGCTACCGTGACGGAGTGCTTGTGCGGATACCTGCCTCGCAGGTCGTAACGGGAGATGTCATAGCGCTCGAAGCTGGGGATACCGTACCCGCAGACGGCTTTATCATGAGCGCAAAAGCCCTTTCCTGCGACGAATCCGTCCTCACAGGCGAAGCAGTCCCCGTCACCAAGACTGAGCGGACCGACCAGACCGATTTCACATCGCTCAACAGTAGTTTTATGTGCTATATGGGAACGGTAGTCACCAAAGGCAACGCCGTGATGACCTGTACCGCAACGGGAAAGCAGACCCAGATGGGCAAGGTGTCGGGAATGCTTGAACAGATAGCTGAGCCGCAGACGCCACTTCAGAAAAAGCTCGGCGAACTTGGAAAAGTCCTCGCCCTCATCTGTCTCGGAGTCTGTGTCCTTGTTTTCGCCGCAGGTGTTATCAGAGGCGAACCTGTGCTCGATATGCTCATGACAGGCATAACCATAGCCATAGCCGCTATCCCGGAGGGTCTGCCCGCAACAGTCACCATCGCCCTTGCCCTTGCAGTCAGAAGAATGCTTCGCCGCAAAGCACTTGTACATAAGCTCCGCAGCGTCGAAACTCTCGGCTGTGCAACCGTCATCTGCACCGATAAAACAGGAACAGTCACCCGCAACGAAATGACCGTCACCGACATCATGACCCTCACCGATACCTTGAACAAGTTTACCTTGCCCGATACCGCCAAAGGAAACGTCCTGCTGTCTGAAAACGGCGAGCCTGCAGGTGCAGATCCGGTCCGTGAGCTTCTCGAAACTGCCTGCCTGTGTTCCAATGCCACCCTTGACACCGCTGGTACCTCACGCAAGCATCACAATACGCCTCTGCGCTTTACAGCCGCAGGCGACCCCACCGAAGCAGCCCTTGTCGTTGCCGCCGCAAAATGTGACATCTTTTCGGAAAACATCGGCGCTTCCCGTATCGACGAGATACCCTTTGACAGCCTTTCACGCTGTATGACCGTCATCTGCAAGGACGGTTCAGGCTCCACATTCAGCTGCAAAAAAGGCTCCTGCGAAGTCATTCTGTCCGAGTGTATGTTCAGACCGTCCGAGAGCGGAGATCCTGTGCCTCTCGCCAATTCCGAGCGCCTTGCCGTCATGAAGCAGTGCGATGACTACGCCGCACAAGGTCTGCGTGTCCTTGCCTTTGAGCGTGCTATGGGCGAAAAGCGAGTCTTCCTCGGTCTTGCCGCTATGAAAGACCCACCCAGACCCGAAGCAAAAAGAGCCGTCGCCGAGTGCGCAAAAGCAGGTATCCGAACTGTAATGATAACAGGCGACCATAAGCTCACCGCACAGGCGATAGCCGCTGAAACAGGTATCTTTACCAAAGGCAGCCTTGCCGTTACAGGCGCAGAGCTTGATAAGATGAGCGATGAAAGGCTCGATGACATAATTGAAAACTGCACCGTCTTTGCAAGGGTCACTCCCGAACATAAGCTGCGCATAGTCAGAGCGTTCCGAAGAAAAGGTCATGTCTGTGCGATGACAGGCGACGGAGTGAACGACGCTCCTGCCGTCAAGGAAGCCGATATAGGCGTTTCGATGGGCGTTTCGGGAACAGAGGTCACCAAGCAGGCAGCCGACCTTATCCTGCTCGATGACAACTTTGCAACTCTTGTAAATGCTGTTGAGGAAGGCAGAACTATCTATCAGAATATCCGCAAATTCGTCCGCTACCTCATTTCCTGCAATATCGGCGAGGTGCTGACCATGCTCGGAGGAATACTGATGGGGCTACCTATGGTGCTTCTGCCCGCACAGATACTTCTTGTCAACCTCGTCACCGATTCGCTCCCTGCCGTTGCCCTCGGTCTTGAACCGCCTGAAAAGTCGTTCATGACCAGTCCTCCCCGCAAATCCTCCGAAAGCTTTTTCAGCGGCGGTCTGCTGTGGAGGATATGTATCAGAGGTGTACTGATAGGGCTCAGCACCCTTGCGAGCTTCACCGTCCTGCTGTCAATGACAAACTCCCTTGAGACCGCAAGAACAGGCGCACTTTGTACCCTTGTGATAAGCCAGCTCGTCCATGTCTTTGAGTGCCGCAGCGAGAACAAACCGTTTTTCAAATCAGGCTGCCTGAAAAATCCGTTCCTGCTCTTTTCAGTCGCACTTTCAGCTTTCGTCCTGTTCGCAGGCATCTATCTGCCCGCCCTTCAGTCCGTCCTTGCGACCAGAGCGCTTACCCGCACTCAGCTGCTCATCACCCTCGGAATGTCACTTGCAGTTCCTGTGTTGTCATCATTCAAACGCAGTAAATAAAAAAACCAGAGGCAAGACCATTAAGGTCCTGCCTCTTTGTTCATATAGAAGGGGAGATGAAAATTGCTGGTTTTTACTTGATCTCAAGCCTCTTTGTTTCAGGCTTTCGAGCCTCTTTCTTCGGCAGTATCAGATACAAAATACCGTTTTTGTATTCTGCCTCGATCTTGTCCGCGTCAATAGACGAGATGTCAAAGCTCCTCTGATATGAGCCGTAAGAACGCTCTCTGTAAATATACTTCTGTTTGTCCTTTTCGACCTTTTCCTGCTTGTGCTGAGCAGTCAGGCAAAGCGTATCACCTGTAATGTCAAGGTTTATGTCGCCTTTCTCAAAGCCCGGAAGCTCTGCCTCCATAACATACTTGTCGCCGTCGTCCTTCAGATCGGTCTTGAACTTGGTAACAGCCGTGCCGCCGAAAAAGTCGTTCTCGAAATCGTGGAAAGCATTGAACAGATCAAAGCTCTTCCTCTCAAATGGTGTAAGTGCATACATAATTATTCCTCCTTGCTGTATATGATTATCTTTCCTTACTCTGTATTATTTATACATCTTTTGTTCCATCGGTATCATTTCCTTTCGTTCACTGACTATATAGTATTTCTCTATTGTGTTCGTTTTGTGATAGCCTTGTGACGCATAACTGAAAATTAGCACTCTATACGTGAGAGTGCTAACACTCAAACAAAAAGAGTGCTAAAAGCCCGGAAGGTACGCTGCATTTGACTTTTTGCACAACAAATTGTGAATTTGATTGTGAAAAACGGCAATAACAAAAATAATGGTTGAAATTTGTTAACAGATATGTTATACTATCAAAAAGAGTTGAGGAGGGTTTGCTTTGAAAATACAGGAATCAGCAGAAAACTATCTTGAAACGATACTTATAATAAATGAACGCAAAGGCAGCGTCCGCAGCATCGATATAGTAAATGAACTTGATTTTTCTAAGCCCAGCGTGAGCGTCGCTATGAAAAATCTCCGTGAACACGGTTATATAACAATGGATACCGACGGATATATCACCCTTACCGAAAAGGGCAGCGAGATCGCAGAGAAAATGTACGAGCGTCATAAGTTCCTGTCCGAAGGACTGATAAGGCTCGGCGTTGATCCTAAGATCGCTGTTGAAGATGCCTGCCGCATCGAACACGTTATCAGCACAGAGACATTCGAGGCGCTCAAAAAACACTGGAAGATGTGATGCTTTGTAAAAATGGAGGAATACAGAATGAAGACTTTTGATTATGTAATAACCAATCCCGTCGGGATACACGCAAGACCGGCTGGTTCACTTGTAAAGTTCGCAAAGGGCTTTGACAGCGAAATAACTATCACCAATCACAAAAACGGAAAGTCAGCCGATGCAAAGAAGCTGTTTGCTCTGCTGGGGATCGCAGTTCAGTGTCAGGATACCGTGACCGTAACGATCGAAGGATCTGATGAGGACGCTGCATTTGATGCATTGCAGGAGCATTTTGCACTTGACCTTTAACGATTCGGAATTTCCGCTGAAAAATCACTCGAAGAACAAATGTTTCACGTGAAACAATTATTGCGCATGACCCAACGATAAGAAAAGAGGCAGGAGCTTTTTGATAAGCTCTTACCTCTTTGTTTTGCCAAAAGTGTACTTAGATAAATCAGAATTTGTGCTAGCGCGCACGGCGCTTGTCCGTCGCATATTCGTTTGTGGTGACAGCGACCTTTGTGCTGCTCCGGGCTTTCACTTTGTTAAGGTGTAGAGTTCTTGTTTTTGGGGGCTTTCCG
>CAMZIK010000213.1 GCA_947307175.1 uncultured Clostridia bacterium | reverse complement strand
GTTATCTGCGTCTGCTTTCAGAAGCAGGTCGAGGCACTCATCACAAGGCTTAACGACGCTCTGATCCTTGAAGGCGATAGTTACCATCTGCTTTGCCTTTGGCTGATTTGCAGCTATCATAGACATAATAGCGATAGCCTCGGAATGAATGGTATCGACTTTGCCCTCGTTGATCTTGATGCTTGTTACGCCTGAGAAAATTTCTTGCTCCTCGCTCATTACGAGGGTAAGGGTAGCACCAGGCTCTTTATAATAAGCGGTTTTTTCCTGTCTGATTTTTTCTGCATAGGTTTTTGCTGTATTATAGAATGAATTTATGACCATGATCTACACCGTTATCCTTTCATCATAAATTGCTTCGCAGCATATTTGCTTTTCTTTCGGCAGCTTTCTGCTTGTTTTCCTCGACCTTTTTGTTGAGCATATCAAGATTATCTGCAGCGAGCTGAGGATCGTAAACGCATGAGAGCGAAACGTCATCCTGTGTTCCGAAATGCGATCTTTTGGTGATGTTTTTCAGAACTGCGGCTTCAAACTCATTGTTTGCAGCAAGCTGGCTTGTGATTATAGTGTGGTAATCAAGGAAGTCATTATCGCTGCCAAACGATGTATAAAGACCGTCAGTAGATGCAAAAGCAGCTATCAGTTTCTTTTTATCAACATAGAAACCGTTGAAGTAGGAAGCAGCGCCTGCATTACAGAGTGAAGCAGTGATATTTGCCGGAGCTGACTCATCATACTCAATAGGGTTGACAGCCTCGCCGTCATCGAAAACAGTGATAAGGCTTCCGTCACCTATCTGCAGACCGAAGGTGAAATTTCTGCCTGCGATACAAGCGATAAGAGTAGTTCCGTAGTAAGACTCTGGCGGTATCTGCTCAAACTCTTCGTATGTAAATTTACTTTTTTCATCTGCGGTCACAGGATTTTTCTTCAGGTGTTCTGCGACTTTTGAATTCCAGTTTGCGATTATCTGTTTATTGATACGTTTGATAACGAATTTATGATTGAGCGGAAAAGTTTTTTCAAAGTTTTCTACATCTTCATAGAAATTCGCTATTGTATCCAGAGTTGCTTCTACCGCAAATTTTGAACCCATATTGCTTCTGAAATGTTTTTTACTGCCGTGACCGTCTGCAACGACAGCGACAGCGTAGTATTCGCCGACGAAATGTGCCGAACTGTCCTGGCATACCAAACCACTCTGTTCATGGCTTGCGCCCTTGACAGACTCGCTGAAACCCTTAAACATAGGGACTATTCTCCTTTACGATTATATTTGTGCCCACGAATTACCAACCAATATCGAAAGGAACGTCTCCGTTATTCTGGTCGCCGACAAATTCCTGGATCTGCTGACCGAGGAGCTTCTGCTTAGCTGCGAATACGTCCTCATTCTCAACTTCTTCGCCCGACTCATTGGACAGTGTCATAGACTTACTACCGATCTGAGAAGCGGTGACAGCAACGACCTTGATCATCTGAGCGAGCTGTCCGCCTGAATAAGCGTGAACGACAGTATCCTTTGTTCCTGTGAACTCAGCGAGCATATCGTCATTTGCTTCCTGACCGATACCGAGAGCTGCCTTCAGACCGAACTTATACCAGCTGTTAGATTGAAGAGCCTTCAGACCAGCCTGATAGTCATCGGAAGGATAGCCGTCTGTCATCAGGAAGATAACAGGAGCAAATGAAAGTGAAGGTGAGTTAAGGAAGCTGTTTCTTGACATTCTCAGGCTCAGCTCCTTGAAAGCAGCACCCATGCTTGTAACGCCTTCAGCGTTAAGTCTTGTCCACTCAAACTCTTCGATATTGATCGGCTGTGAATACATCCACTTTACATCGGTAGAGAATGTGAGTACAGCAAGTTTAACGTCTGTGTCAGCCTCGCCGACACGGCGGATCTCAGGGATAAGCTCCTCCATAACGGTATTAAGCTCGCCCATCTTTGTGCCTCTCATACTTCCTGATGTATCGATCAGGAAGAATATTACCAGACTCTTTTTAGAAACGCTGGTAGCGCTCAGGGGATCGTCGTCATCAAAGTCAAGAACGCTTGCACCCTGGGTGTTCTCTTTGATGTTATCTTTTTTGCTCATAAATAAAACTCCTTTATAAATACTTTCGATTTAACTTAGATCTGTGCTTTGATATTGCCAAAATCTATTTCAAGACCAGCCCAGACAGGGAAGCCCTTACCAGGTTCTATGTTGTAGAAAGTTCCGTCAGGCATTTTTACCCGCCATGTTCTGCCCGAAACATTCTTGATACCCAGAACTCCGGGTTTAAGAGTATTCTCAACAAGTTCGCCTGCAACTGTGAGGAAGTCGTCCGAATCAGGATCGATCTCGCAGTTATAGAACTTACAGCCTATATACAGCGGCATTCTGTATGAACGGTTGCTGAAACCGAGTGAGCCGAACTGCATACCGCACTTAGGACACTGATATGTTTTCTCGTCGATCGGAACGAACATTGAAGTAAAGTTTGTTCTTCCGCAGCCACACATGATTATCTCACTTCTGAGTCTGATGAACAGCTTCTGCCATTCGTTCTCGATTATTCTCTTATTAGGATCCTTGATACCTGTTGTGAAGGATTCTGTAAAAGCATCTCTGATATAATCGGGATACAGTCTCCAGAACTTGATTACATTGTCGTGTATACCTCTTACAGGTCTGTTTGAAGCATCATCGGGGTCATATACGAAAACTGCGTTCTGACCGTAATGTTTAAGCTCGGAAGACTCGGTAAGGCAGATGTCTTTGATAACCTTTTCGCCTTCCATCGGGTCTCCTCTGAACAAAAGCTTGAACAGAACGACTGCAAGGGAATACTTATCCGTCTGAACATTAGGTTTTGTAGTACCTCTTACAACTTCAGGAGCCATATATCCCGGCTTACCGCCGATACCAAAGTTGCTTCCGTCAGGAGCAATATTATCGCAGTCGCAGACCAGAACGGCACCTGTATCTACGTTTATGAAGAATCCTCCGTCGTTAAGGTCCTGATAGCTCTTACCTGCACGGTGGAGCTGTCTGAAAGCGTTTGCGATATTGATAACCGCTGTTACCATAGCATAGAGACTTGTAAAGCGTACATTTTTCTTTACTGCTCTTCCCGAAAGGGGATCTACCACAAGCTTATATGTATTGAGTATATCAACAAATGAATCAAAGCTTGCTGGTTTAAGTTCCATCAGGTATCCGAAAGTACCGTCCTCTGTAACTTTTGTAAGGTACTTAGGCCACAGGAATTTATTGCTCGGAGCGCCGTCGTTGATATTGTTCTGGATATTCTCACGGAACTCCTTTGGTCTTTTGATCTTATTGACATCGTACCATTTCAATGCCCACTGCATACCGTTGAATTCTACCAGATAAACGACACCCTGACCGCCGCTTCCGATAACTTTAAGAACCTTAGCCTTTCCGCCGTATTCAAGCTCGACTTCCTGGCCGACTCTAAGTTCTGTCATCAATTAGTCCTCCCTTAAATTTGCTTTGTCTTCAAGTCTGTGCCGACAGAAACGGTCTCAACGTCGATACCGTTGTTAAGGCAATACTTGTGGACGTAAGAATTTGCATAGCAGCGTATAGTCAGCTCAGGACAATATGAAAAAGCGTCCTCGTCGATGAACTTTATGCTGTCAGGCAGAAACAGCTTCTTGAGCTTTTCGCAGCCCAGGAAAGCCGATGCGCCGATACTGCCGACTGAATCGGGTATCTCGACTTTTTCGAGTTCCTTGCAGAACTGGAATGTATTATCCTCGATCTCCAAAACACCCTGAGGTATATTGATGACCGTAAGCTTTGTGCAGTCACTGAACGCACCCTGCTTGATTATTCTCAATGAATCCGGAAGTGAAACGCCCTTGAGGTTCTTGCACTCCGAAAAAGCATATTCGCCGATCTTCAGCACTGTATCCGGCAGCTTGACCGTCTTTATGCCATACTTGTCGAAGCAGAAGTCATCTATCATGGTAAAGCCTTCGGGAACGTCAACGTTCTTGAAGATCTTATATTTCAGAGCGTTTGACTTTGTAAACACCTTTTCCATGATGTTATGAGTCTTGAAGCGCTCCTGCTCCTTAGCATCTTCTTCTTCCTTCTTGATCTCGTCCTCGTCCTTTGTCCTCAGATGAGATACATACGGTGCGTTGAGCATATAAGCAAAGCACACCACAACAAACTCAGCGGCATTCTCAGCGATAAACAGCTTTCCGAGCATATAGCTCTTTGCTTTCATTATCGCCATATCCGGAGTTTCTTCCTTTATCATGTTCTTTACAACATTAGCCTCGATCATGCTTTTCAGCAGACTGCGCTCCTTGTCGTATTCGGGGATCCAGTCGTTGAGCAGAGCTACGAACTTGAGGTTGTTCAGAACGATCCTCTTGCCGTGCTTCTCAAGCATCTCTTTAAGTCTGCGTTCGATCTCCTTGGTATTATCGAAGCCTTCGACGTTCTGTAAAATCAGAGCACCGCACTTATCGCATTTTGTACTTGTAGGGGTAAGCTCTGCCTGACAGT
>CAMZIK010000212.1 GCA_947307175.1 uncultured Clostridia bacterium | reverse complement strand
GTGCAGAATGCAAGGCAGTCTACCACATCGGGGTTCAGTTCATAGCGAGTGATCCGGGCAGGGCGGTAAGGATTGCGCACCAACACAAAGCCTGCCCGTATCCTATTCATGAACCACTGCGAATAAAATGCAGGAATATCCGTCCGCATACCCGTGTTGATTATCATGTACCTCACCGCCCTTTCTTCCTATTTTACCATATTCAGCCCGATTTTACAACAATCAGTCCTCATCAACGATGACCACACGCCCCTCTCGGCGGGGCTTGCTTTGCGGGTACTCTCCCTCGCAGTAGCCGAGCAGCACAAAAGCCCTTGCGATGAAGTTTTCGGGGATACCCCATTTCTTCAAAAGCTCTCTGCCGATGTCGTTATCAAAGGTCTCCTCGGCTCTTGCTGTGATACATGAAGCGATACCAAGCTCGGTCGCTTCAAGCACCATATTCTCCGCACAACAGAAAGCATCGGGGACGGCATACAGAAAATTCTTCGGCGTGAAGATAATGCAGACACAGGGCGCACTGTAAAAACCGTTTTTGATATTCTTATCGTCGATCACGCTGGGCTGTTCCTTTGAAACATATCCTCCGATGAGTTTTGAACGGTCAAACTTTGCAAGGTTGAGAATACCGATCTGCTCTGCAAGCCGTTTATTGCGGACAGCAACGATAATACTCCGCTGACCGCCTCCTGCGTTGGGAGCATACTCTCCGGCTTCAATGATCTTGTGCAAATTATCAAGCGGTATCTGCTTGTCGGTGTATTTCCGTATTGAACGGCGGTATTTCATAAGCTCTAATAATTCCATCAGGATACCTCCTTCCAGCACTGCGGATCGGGTGCGTACATATTGCCCGTATAGCCGAATGTCACGGCAGGACAACCTCTGCAATAGCCCCGAAGTTCACATTTGCTGCATTTCTCGAATTTATCGAACTGTCGGTATTCCTCTAAATCTGCACCGAGGAACAGCTCATACATGGGCGTTTCAAACACATTTCCGATCTTGCTTTCCATACGACGGCAAGCAAATACATCGCCTGTCGGGAGAATGGTCATGTGACCTATGCCGCAATGGCAGCCGTCATAAACCTTGTCGGGTTCATGGTTTTCGGGAATCTTAAACAGCCCCTGCTCGTAGAGATAGAGTGTCCAAAGGTGGTCTTTGTACTGGAATGTGGTCTTGCAGCCGTTTGACTTGTGATACTGAAATCTCTTGTAGCACATATCGAGAAAATCACGGTAAGCGGTCGGCTCGATGTGGTATTCCTCCGACTTCTGACCGCTTGTTGGGCAGTAGCGCCCGAAAGCGAACACATCAACATTCTTCTTCGCCACAAGATCTATCATCTGCGGAAAATCGCCTATATTCATTGATGATACGGTGGACATGATTGCACAGAACATACCCGACTTTTTGATGTAGTCTATCGCTTTGAGCGTAGTTTGAAAGGAACCGGGCTTGCGGAACAGGTCATGCATTTCTTCCATACCGTCAAGGGAGAGCTGATATTTCCGACAGCCGTGGTCGTAAAGCCTTTGACAGACTTCATCATTAAGGTGGAACGGATTGCCGAGAATACCCCATGTGATGTTTTTTTCTTTCAGAAGCTCTGCCAGTTTCCAGAAATCACGGTGCAGTATAGGATCACCACCCGTGATATAGAAATAGGGAGTCCGTCCGAGTTTGTCACACATATCCTCACAGCTCTCGACCACCTGCTTCATCTTCTCCCACGGCATTTCGGTGAGTGCCTTGCAGTTATCTTCTGCAAAGATATAGCAGTGCTTGCAACGCTGGTCACAGGTATCGGTAATATGCCACTGAAAAGCAAAATTCGGTTTCATCTCGGTTTCCTCCAGTCTATATAAACGCGCTTGCGTAGTTATTTACAGCACAGGCATACCGACAGTGAGTCGATATGCCCGTATTTTGTATGAAGTTTAACGACTTACTTCTTGTCGGGATCAGCAGCACCGCAGGCAGAACCGCAAGCGGAAGGTGCAGGATCGGCAGCTCCGCAGGCTGAGGGTGCAGGATCAGCCGCACCACAAGCAGAAGCGGGAGCTTCATTCGGATCTGATGTACCGCAGGCACTGTTCTCAGCACCAAAAGCAGCAACTCTGTTCAACATTTCACTCATATCGGATTCCTCCTAAGATTTATTCAGGTTTCCCTGTTGTTATCAGTATAGCAGATGTTGCCAGAGCGCACAAGTACGCACTTTTTTGTGCCTCAGTTACAAAAAAGTAACTATTGAGCTATTTCGTGTTTTTTGAGCAAAAAAAGTTTTGTAAATATTCCGTGAACAGCGTTTCACGCTTGCTTTTTGGAATGTAATATGCTATAATGAATGTAACATTCTTTTTGAAACTATTGGAGGTGCGCTATGCTGAAAAAAGAAGAACTGCCCGATTGTCCTGTTGCGACCACGGTACAGCTTATCGGCAACAAATGGAAGCTGCTTATACTGAGAAATCTACTTGTACGTCCGTGGCGCTTCAACGAACTGCAAAAGTCTCTTGAAGGCATCAGTCAGAAGGTGCTGACTGAGAGCCTGCGTTCTATGGAGAGTGACGGTATCGTTATCCGAACGGTTTATGCAGAGGTTCCGCCGAGAGTAGAGTATTCGCTTAGTGAGCTTGGCGAAACGCTCCGTCCGATACTTGATGCGATGCAGGCTTGGGGGCAGGAGTATAAGGATAGTAATATGTGACATTGAGCCCTCGGAGCATTCTGAGGGCTTTTCTTTTCTAGCGTTTAGATTTCTGCTCCGCAAGTTCAGACAGCTCTGAGGGACGTTGACCTTCGTCTGAGGGCAATTAGTCAGTATATGAACTGTATGACAAAACGAACAGCCTGTTAACGAATATAAACCAGTATAAAACATGAGCCCCGTACCACTCACAGTGATACGGGCTCATCATATCTTTTCACTTCTCAATAATAACAGACGTCCCAGACTTGAACCGGAACTCGATAAAGACATCGCATACCTTTACGTAAAGCATCAGGCTCACCGCGAGGTGAGCCTGAATGAATATCATGTATCCAGTGGCAGAATAATCGTCCCAGCGGGATGCAAGAACAGTTCGCTCAGGTACTGCTCTATGTCAATTCCGTTAGTCTGTGCAGTGGTGGGTATGCCGGAAGCAAAATTGCATATTTAAGTTTGGTTATTGTGAGTTTTTTATTATCCGAAGATCGTCGAGAGAATACCTCCCACGATCGTTGAAGTTGTCATTACGCCGAGCATTACATAACAGAATGTGATCATGTTTTTTTCTCCTTTCATTTAAGTTTAGTTATTGTGAGTTTTATTATTATCCGAAGATCGTCGAGAGGATGCCTCCCACGATCGTTGAAGTTGTAATTACGCCGAGCATTACATAACAAAATGTGATCATATTAATTCTCCTTTCGTTTTGATTTATGTGTGTCTGTCAGCAGATAACAGGATTTTTAAGTATAAGTGCTGCGAGAATTGCTGCAAAGCTTGCGATCATTATGCTTACCTCCGTTCATTTATTGTTTCTGGTTGTTTTCCTTTTCTCTGTCTTTAGTATATCACGCCGCCTCTTACAAACTACTTACAATATCAGCATCTTTTCAATAAAATTATTAAAATCCTTTCTTTACGCTGTCAGCATGCTTGTAAAGACGCTCTTTAAGCCGTTTTGCGATGACCTGACGCTTACTCATGCCTCTGCCTATCGGTAACACTCTGTCATGCTGATGGTAGTCTGTTGTGTCAAGATCGATCAGCTCACCTGTCTGCTTGTACAGTTCATACAGCTCGTTGGTTATCAGTCCGTCAGGCTTGGCAGTGCGGATTATTTCAAGCACCTGCTGATGAGTGAGGTATGTGCCGTCTTCAGCCTGATAAATGTTGTTATCCCAAACGTCGGCGGTGCAGCAGATTCCGAGTCTTTCGAGAAGGTCTTCGACTATTTTCAGTTCGCTGTCGTTGTAAGGATTCCATATCACATCTATCCATGTCTCTTCAAGATCAAGGTTTTCAATTGCTGCGTTTTTGATCTCCAGGTTCTCATCGTAATCCGCTGAAGCTGTAACTGTTGCTAAAGTTGTCATCATCATTACTGCTGCGCCTATTGCTGCTATTTTCTTAGTGATGTTTTTCATAGTGATCTCTCCTTTATTATGTTTTCGGGTCGTTTCCCTTGCTGTGATTATAGTATATCACACCGCCACTTACAAACTACTTACAGATTTTTTGGCTTTTCAATTTTTTTGATTATTTTTCAAAGCTGGTTGCGTAACTATGGACTGGCATTTGATATGATTACTGTCTGATGGAACTGGTTCTGTCGTCGAACTCTTCGCAGAACAATGTGTTTGTCAAGAATATCTTTTATTGCACTATTTTATGTTTACACAAAATTCGGGATTGACTCACGCATTTATTCTGATAGCCGCAGGACTGCTTATGACAATGGGTGTTCTGCGGTTGCTTTGTTATCATCGTAGCAGAAGCCGCTCTCGCCGGGGTGCTTGGAGTTAGTCCGAAATGATTTCA
>CAMZIK010000211.1 GCA_947307175.1 uncultured Clostridia bacterium | reverse complement strand
GCAGAGCCCGATAACTCAAGGTCGTTATCTCAAAGGCGGCGATCGGGTGTGCCGGCGTATCTTGAAAATCAAATATCAAATTGTCAGGTTTTTTAGCGAAAATGCTTGAAAAAGGAAAAATAAAGTGGTATAATATATCAAAGAATCATTATGCGGATCTTCTGATCTGCGGAAAGGATAAAGCATGAACTTTCAGGATTTTGCCGACGGTTTTCTGCCGATGACCAGCATTATCTCCGTGAGAAAAATGAGTGACGGCAGTTACGGCGATATACGAATAGTTACAGGCAACAGGATGTACCGTGACCTGATAGAGCATCCGCCGTATGAAAATGCGCCGACTCTTATCAATAATCAGTTCGTCCCGAACTCACCCTATGAAAAGTATGTCCCGAAAAATCTCAGCTTTGAGGATCTTTGCTATCAGGCAGCGATACTCAAAAAGCCTGTGCATACTTATGTTCATATGCCAAATCCCGATCTGTGGTTCAATGTTTTCCTTATGCCGATAGACTATGAGGACGGCGATATCTGCTACTGCACCTATACCACCAAGCTCAGCGAGGTCACAGAGCTTGACCTCCTTTCAACTCAGTCGCTTCAGACTTCTTCCGACGTTATAAGGACCTGCATAAAGCTCCACGGAACTGATGACTTTGAGCAGACGATGAAAGACATCATCAAGGATATTCGCCTTATATGCGATGCCGAGGTATGTTCGCTCATGCTTATGGATTTCAGCGCAGGAACGTGCCGGATGCTTGCCACAAACATCAGAGAGGGAAGCAAGCTGAAAAGAGCAACGCAGTTCAAGAATTTTTATGATATAGCTTCTTCGTGGATCGAAACAATCGGCGAAAGCGAATGTCTTATCATCAAGAACGAACAGGATATGAAGTACATCGAAAAGGTGAATAATCCGTGGTTTCTGACGCTTGACGAAGCAGGAGTCGACAGCGTTGTAATGTTCCCTCTGAGGTACAACAGGGAAGTCCTGGGTTATATCTGGGCAACAAATTTTGCGACGGAAAACGCAATGCGGATAAAGGAAACGCTGGGGCTTACAACGTTTTTTGTATCCTCTGAAATTGCAAGCTATAAGCTTCTGAAAAAGCTTGAACATATCAGCTATTCCGACCTGCTCACAGGCGTAAAGAACCGCAACGCCATGAACAACAGGATCACAGCTATCACGACAGGTGAGGAGCTGCTCACAGAGCCTTACGGCGTGGTCTTTGTCGATCTCAACGGACTCAAGCAGGTCAACGATGAACAAGGACATCAGGCAGGAGATCTGCTGCTCAAAAAAGCCGCTCTTCTGCTCCAGGAGATCTTTGTTGACGAGGATATTTACAGGGCAGGCGGAGACGAGTTCCTTATCATTACCGCAGGCTGCGATCGGAAGGAATTTGACCGCAAGATCGACCTGCTCAGGCAAAGAGCAAGCGATCCCGACAACATCTGCTTCTCCATCGGTGTAAACTACGGCGACCACGGCTGCGATGTAAGAGATGCTATGGGAGTTGCCGACGACAAAATGTATAAGGATAAGCAGGAGTTCTATAAACTCCACCCCGAAAGAGTATACAGATAAGAAAAAAAGCTTGACGTTCCGAAAATGGAGTGCCAAGCTTTTTTTAATGTTATAATTCATTTCAGATTCGTACAGTGGGAAAGGATAAATCCCTTTACGAATTCAAAGTCTTCAGCGGCAGCATAGACCTGATTGTGTCCGAACTTTTCGTTTACCTTTATCACGTTCCTGCGAGGGATTGCTTTTACCTTGCGCACCTTTGAAAAATCAGAGTTCATCTCCGAGCGCACCGAATTAAGCCCGACTCCCATCGTGGTGATATTTCCTGCAGCTGCGCCCGATGCAAAGGTTAGAGCTGAAAGCTTTGCGGCTTTCTTTGCCTGCCAGTCTATCTGCTTATGGTTCACGCCGCTTTCGTCCATCTCAAAAACGACAACATACTTTCCGCCCATATATGCAGCATAGATAAGTATGCTTATAAAAATGATCGCCGTCATCACTGCTAAGATTATCCCGAAGACTTTCAGGTTCGTAAGCAGTCTGTCAGGGAAAAAATCGTCCCAGTTTATCCAGTCTGAGATCATGGTTATCAAAAAGATGCCGAGGATTATGAAAAAGAAGATCTTCCAGACCAGAATAAAGATGGTCGGGTTTTTAATGATGCTCATCTGGTAGACCCAGCGGTATTTTCCGTCACTGCAAAGCGTGATGTTATCGCTTACCCGCTCGCCCTCGCTGATAAGCTCGGAAACAGATTTTTTGCTCTTTTTGTTTCTTGTCTTTGTTATCTTTTCACCGCACTGAGGACAGAATTTTATATCGTCGCCCAGTTCTGCTCCGCATTTCTTACAGATCATGATATCACCTGCTTTCCGCACTGTTTTCAATATTATATCATACAATTACCCAAAGTTCAATGACGCTGAAGCAATTTTTTTAGATAATGTGATAAAAAGCCTTGAAAAAAAGTCAGAACTATGGTATAATAATTTAAAAAATTAAAGGTGCAATGCAGAAGGACGACTATGACCTTTTTTGCGCCAGCACATACTGATAAACGGCAGAAAGCTGATAGGTACCGAAGACTTCTGAAAGGTTTTGATAGAAATGAAAATACTTGTTATTGATGACGATATAATGATACTGAAAATGGCTGATTTTCTGCTCGGAAAAGCAGGACACGAGGTCATTACGGCGGAGTCTGCGGAGGCAGCGGAGGAACTTCTCCCGGAAAATCCGGAGCTGATATTTGCAGATAATATGATGCCGCAGATGAGCGGTCTTGAGCTGCTCGAAAAGCTGAGAAGCGACGAGAGAACAAAGGATATTCCCGTCTGCATGATGTCGGGCACTCTTTCACAGGAGCTTATCAGCAGCGTTGTAAAATTCGGTGCAGTCGGCTGCATCGGAAAACCTTTGCAGCAGATGGATATGCTGCGGATCATCGAAGGAGTCAGAACAGGAGGTTAAGCTGTGAAATACCATATTGCTGTTACGGATGATGACGATATAAACCGCAAAGCCGCAGAGCTTATACTTTCTTTCAACGGGTACAAGGTGACCTGTCTTAAAACCGGCGAAGAGCTGATCGAATTTGTCAGGGAGGAGATCCCCGATCTTATCCTGCTCGATGTGCATATGACGGGCATTGACGGTTTTGAAACGATGAAAATGTTAAAAGTTATGGGCGTTGCCGAAAAGGTGCCTGTTATTTTCCTGACTGCCGATAACGATTCGGACACGGAAACAAAGGCGCTGGAATCGGGAGCTATGGACTTTGTCAGCAAGCCTTTCGTTACGAGCGTTCTGCTTCTGAGAGTTAAAAATACTATCCAGCTTTTCCGCCTTCAGAACGATCTCAAACAGGAGGTCAAGCAGAAGACGGCGCAGGCTTTCACAGAGCATGAGCGCAACGAGAGACTTTCGATGCAGGTCGTTGAGACTCTTGCGGGAACGATAGATGCAAAGGACAAGTATACAAACGGTCATTCTTCCAGAGTTGCAGAGTATTCAAGGGAGATCGCAAGGCGAGCAGGCTACTCGGAGAGGGCGCTTGAAGATATTTATATGATCGGTCTTCTTCACGATGTTGGAAAGATAGGCGTTCCCGATACGATAATCAATAAGCCTTCAAAGCTTACCGATGAGGAATACGAGATGATCAAGACCCACTCGATGACGGGTTATGAGATACTTAAAAACATCACTGAGATGCCAAAGCTTGCAATAGGAGCAAGGAGCCACCACGAAAGGTACGACGGAACAGGTTATCCTGACGGGCTTTCGGGCAAGGACATTCCCGAAGAAGCAAGGATAATCGCTGTTGCAGATGCTTACGATGCGATGTCTTCAAGAAGAAGCTATCACAGCATTTTTGCACAGGGATATATCAGGTCGGAGATAATCAAAGGCAAGGGAACTCAGTTCGATCCGCAGTTTGCTGATATCATGCTTGAAATGATAAGCGAGGATTCTGATTACAAGATGAAGGAAACGGTCGTTTCAGCGGACGGTCAGAAAGAAACCTTGCAACAGCAGGCTCAGAGCACGGAGAAGGACGAGGAGATGTTCGCATTCCTTTCGATGCTCGAAGCAGGCGGCATAGACACGGCGGTAGGCCTGAAATACTCTATGAACGATGTTTCGTTCTACACTGAGATGCTCAGGGAGTTCGTTTCGGGAGCAGAGGACAGAGAAGCTGCTCTGTGCAAGTGCTATAATGCAAAGGACTATGAAAAGTACAAGGTTTATGTTCATTCCCTCAAGAGCGCATCGAAGACTATCGGTGCCGGCAGCCTTTCGGGGCTTGCAGAGAAGATGGAAAATGCGGCAATGGATATGGACATCAAGTACATTGATGCAAACCATGATATGCTCATTTCAAGTCTGAAAATGACTGTCGGCGGAGTCCTTATGGCTACGAATATGTACCAGCAGGGCTGAAACGGATAAAACAGAATTTATTGGCGAGCAGCTGGGGGAAACCCTTTTGGAGAAGGGTTCTCCCCCAGACCCCCTTCCTAAA
>CAMZIK010000210.1 GCA_947307175.1 uncultured Clostridia bacterium | reverse complement strand
GTGCTTTCAAGATGTTAAGTATGTCAGAACTCGCAATGAACCCCAACCGCAAGGTAAAGACCAAGTGCTACGGCGAAGTCAAGGTATGGGCTGACCGTGAAGAAGCAAAGGCGTTCTTCCTTGAAGCGATGATGAACTCGGAAGGCTCTGAACACGACAGATATTCGGGCATCTACATTCAGCTTGAGAACGGTCTTGACTTCTGCACCGACGAGGACGAGGAGGACTGAGCCATGGAAAACATCGAGCTGAAACAGCGTATAAAGGAATTGGAGGGAAAGAAATGAACAAGCCTGAATTTAATTTGGAAGCGATGCTGTCTACTCCCGCTATACAGACCGCCGTACAGCAGATACCATGCGAAAAACTGCACCCCTATCACAACCACAAATTTGAGCTTTACACGGGCGAAAGGCTTGATGATATGGTGGCAAGCATTAAGGAAAACGGTGTGCTTTCGCCTGTCATCGTTCAGCCTGACGGTGACGGCTATGAGATACTTATCGGACATAACCGCTGGAATGCCTGCAAGATCGCCGGTATAGATACCATTCCTGCAATTATCAAGCAGGGGCTTTCCGAGGACGAAGCAGAAATGTATGTCATTGAAAGCAACGTTATGCAGAGGGGCTTTGATAACCTTCGCATTTCCGAACAGGCAGCTGTTATTGCACTAAGGCACAGCGAAATGTTTTCCCCCGGCAAGCGAAGCGATATTCAAAGAGAGCTTGCACTTCTTGAAGATCCAGAAGCCGAAGCGGACGATACCGCAACCTTGAATCCAATGGGATCAAGGTTAGATACGAACGATCAAGTCGGCAAAGAGTACGGACTAAGCAAAGGTTCAGTTGTCCGCCTTATCCGCATAAACAAGCTATCCGACACTCTGAAAGCACTTGTTGACAGTGGAGATATTGCTATCCGAGCAGGAGTTGAACTTTCTTTCCTGTCCGAAAAGGCACAGGCTGTTGTTGCTGAACAGGCTGAGGATTTCAAGGTTGACATGAAGAAGTCAAAGGCTCTCCACGATGCCGCCGATAAGGAAGGCAATATCGACACCGCCACTATCGTCCGTATCATCACAGGCACAGCCGAGGTCAAGCCGAAACCCAAGAGCGTGAAGATCAGCGAGGAAACGTTCTACAAATACTTTGAACCGGGGACAAAGAAAGCACAGGTCACGGAGACTGTTGAAAAGGCACTTGCTTTCTATTTTGCGAATGTGGAAAGCGAGGCATGACCTTGAAAAGCCTTTCCACTCAGTTCAACGAGATCGTGTTTTTACAGCATATACAGACAATCAAAATCGAAGATGCCGGCACCTACTTCGAGAGTGTCGGCTATCCCGATAATTACAGATCATCTTATGAAGCTGTACTTACAGCCACATTGGACAACGGCGATGTGGTAGAACTTGCGGATTATAAGGACTATAACACTTGTGAAGACATTTTTGAATGTATAGCGGAATGGGCTTCATTGGAAGATGATACGTCCGTGTTTGTCCTTTGGCATGAAGATTTTGAAGATGAAATAAAGAAACAGAAAGAAAAATACGGCTGAAACTACATATAGAAAAGGAGAACGAATGGAGACAATTACCCTCAGAGACTACCAGCAGGAGTGCGTGAATATCATCAATAACCTTGACAGCGGCTCCTATCTGATCGCAGTTGCCACGGGCTTAGGCAAGACGGTCATTTTCTCACACATAAAGCGGAGAGGACGTATGCTGATCCTCTCCCACCGTGAGGAATTGGTGTGGCAGCCACGCAAGTATTTTGACTGCACCTTTGGTGTTGAGCAAGCCGACAACCACAGCAACGGCGAGGAAGTCGTGTCGGCAAGTGTGCAGAGCCTTGTCAGACGGCTGGACAGCTTTTCGCCCGATGATTTTGATATTATCATCACCGACGAAGCTCACCACGCTGTTGCTGACACTTACCGCCGTATCTACGATTATTTCAAGCCACGGCTACACATCGGCTTTACGGCTACTCCGAACCGAGCCGACAATGTTAAGCTGGGCGAGATATACAGCAAGATCATCTACGAACGCAACCTCAAATGGGGTATCGACCACAAGTATCTCACCGACGTGAAGTGCTTTACCGTGGACATCGGCTTTGACCTTTCGGAAGTCCACAAGCAGTGTGATGACCTCAACCTTGCGGAGCTTTCAAGTGCGGTGGACAATCCTCTGCAAAATCAGAAAGTTGCCGCCGCTTACTATGAAAAGGCTGTCGGTCAGACGCTTATTTTTGCAACAACAGTACAGCACGCTTATCATATCGCAGAGCTTATAGACGGTGCTGTTGTGGTGACAGCGGAAACGCAGAATCGTGCGGAGATCATCGAGCGTTTCACAAACCGTGAGATACCTTGTCTTGTGAACTGTATGGTATTCACTGAGGGTACGGATATGCCCCTGATCGAAACGGTCATCATTGCCAGACCGACACGAAATGCAAGCCTTTACACCCAAATGGTGGGCAGAGGTCTGAGGACGCACGAAGGCAAGGACGCTCTCAATCTGATAGATTGTGTGGGCATCACAGGCAAGCTGGATATTTGCCAGGCTCCCGACCTGTTCGGCATTGGCGAGATACCGAAAGATATTCCTCCCGAGAAATTGCAGGGCAAGCTCCTGACAGAGATCGAAGAAATGGTCACGGAGGAACTGAACAAGCCAGCACCCCCTCCCGACTGGAAGATCAACGTCCAGCTTATCAAGCTGTTCGCTGATAACGGCAACTATGACACCCACAATGTCAACTATGTTGTTCTCCCCAACGGAGACATGACCTGTTCTATCGGTGAGGGACGTATCTTCCGAGTGACCGCCGAGGACATCACGGGCAACAGCAGTGCGTATCTCAAACACGATGATATAATCGTGAGGACTGTTCCCACCGCACCTATGCAGGATATTCTTGACGAAGTGCATCACATTTTGGTGTGCGACTATCAGCAGGCTATCTACCTATGGGACATTCCCCACGTTATGCGCTGGGCGAACGTGCCTGCATCGGACAAGCAGAAAGCCCTGATACAGCGCCTTGCCCGTAAGAAAAAACGAAAAGACATTCAGGTCAGTGACCTGAGCAAATATGAAGCATCTGTCCTGATCGGTCAGATGACAGGTTAAAGGAGAATATAACGATGAAGAAGTTTATTATAACGTTATCCGCATTTATCATAACGGCACTCCCGTTTTCCGTTACGGCTTATGCCGCCGAAAACCTTGACCGTGACTACATTGAAGCCGAGATTTGGGACGATATGTGGAACGGCAAGGGTGATAACGGCATTGACTTTCCCGAAGCATCGTACAAGCATCATCTGCTTGACAAGTGGCTTGATGAAAACTACGGTTCGGACGAATATGACTGGTCCGAGCTGGGAGAACTGAAATACGAATACAAGGACTATTACCGCAGTTACATCGAGGACTTTGACTTTAACGATGATGACAACGGCAACTGGACCATTGAAACACCCGAACACAGCTATTCTTTCACCTATTGGCAGGACAATTGGATCATGACCGATGAAAACGGCAACACCGTAGACAGCTTTCCGCCGTTCAGCACCTTAAAGGACGAGGAAGAACCCGACGTACCGCAGGGCAGGCATATCGACGATGACGGCAACGGCTCACCGAGAGTTATCGGCAAGGTCTCAGGCGGAACGGAATCGGCTTCTGAGGACGTTTCGGGTGCAGACAGTGAAGTTACACCCGACACTGCTTCAAGCGGTTCTGAGAGCCGTTCAGGTGCTTCTGAGAGCAACCCTATGCCGATCATCGCAGGAGCGGCTATCGCCGCAGGTGTCGGAGTTGGCGGTTACTTTATGATGAAGAAGAAAAAGTGAGGTACAGCTATGGTATTTAAGAGCAAGGAGCTTGTGAACGTGCCTGAACGTGGCGAAATGCCCGTATGGTCAGTGGATACGGACACGCAGACGGTCACGCATTTTCACCCTAAGACATTCAAGACCGAGGAACACCGTTTCTTCCGTGACTATATCCGCTATCATCTGCACTATTCGGAGGAGGAAAATCCTGAGCGCTTGCAGAGACTTGTGGACAATGGGGAGATTTTTCAGTATCTCTCCGACCTTGACAACAGGGTGTTCGACGCTCTTGACAGTCAGGAGTTTCAGGAAGCCCACGAAAAGGGTGATATTGTTACCGAGGGTGCGATAGGAAATCTGCTTCAGCAGCAGGCAAGGGAAAGCGTGTTTGAAGCGATGATATATGTGTGAGGTGCGGTCATGTTTTGTGCGAACTGTTACAAGGAGATACCCGCAGGCAAGGCTTATTACAAGCACCAGGACACAAACCAGAGCTTCTGCACCCTTGACTGCCTGAACGACTGGCTGATCTATGCCCACGCTGTAACCCTTGAGACCAGCGAGGGCGAAGAACGTTTTGAGGTGAATGATGATGACGAGTGAAGATTTTATAGAGGACTTGCGGAAAAGCGGAGTTATGCTTGTAAAGAACAATGGATCTCTCACTGATATACCGCCTGATTTTCTGAACCAAGCAACAGAGTTC
>CAMZIK010000209.1 GCA_947307175.1 uncultured Clostridia bacterium | reverse complement strand
AGTCCGAAAACCGCACAACTTTGTGACCAGCCAGCATCGCAGGCGGCAGTCCGCCACCCGCAAAATGCTGGCTTGGGGCGAACCCCAGACCCCTTGGTTATTGGCAGAAAAGAATATGTCTGAATTGATAACACGACAGTTTTGATGGCAGCCAATCTTTGCTCAGTTTTAGAGCTTTCATTGGTTTGCAGGAAAAAGCACGGCGTCATTTGCCGCCGCACGCCTCACTTCGACGAGCAAAGCTCGGCGTGTTTGCGAGAGAAACTGCGAAAGAGAAATTGCAGTCAAAATGTAAAAATGCAAAAAGTACCGACGTCAAAATTTCAAAAGCAAGCCTGTAACTCCGCTGCTGCGAGAGAAACAGATGGAGTCACAGGCTGTTTTCAGGTTAACAAAATACATGTGTTGCAATTGTTAACAACAAAAATATTACTACGAAAGGAAAATCAAAAATGAACTACTACAGTTTTAAATCAAACACAAACGCAAGAACAACAACTAAGACAAACAGGAGAGTGATAATACAATGGCTGAAAACAAAACAGAAACTAAAACCGTTATGCTGACGATAAAACAAGCCGCCGCACTGGTCGACGGACTGACAGAATTCAGAGTCAGAGAGTTGTGCAAGTCAGGTGAGCTGCCGTGCTTCAGAGCAGGGAAGAAGTACCTGATCAATAAAGAGATACTGCACAAATTCTTGCTCGGCGAGTTGTCGGTTGGGTAGAAAAGTATGTTGTAGAGTTTAATTCTTCGCTCACAGGCTGGATAATGCAGTACTGTTAGGGTATGGTGTTGTTGCCTGTGGGCGATAAAATTAGAAAGGAGAGATGTATATGGCAACAGTATCAAAACGAGGTAATGCGTACCGCATCAAGGTGTCCTGCGGTTACAATACCCAGGGGAAACAGGTCAATAAGACGATGACCTGGCATCCCGACCCTAAAATGACACCAAAGCAGATCGAAAAGGAACTTAACCGTCAAGTTATAATGTTTGAAGATGACTGTGCTCACGGCATGGTCACATCGAGTATCAAATTTGAGCCGTTTGCACAGCAGTGGTTCAGAGATTACGCTGAACTAAACCACAAGGATACTACCTTGCACAGAGAGTGGAATCTTACCAAGAGGACCTACAAGGCGATCGGGCATCTTCGGCTTGATAAGATAACCGCCCGTGACATTCAGATGTTTATCAATTCGCTTGCAAGAGACGGCGTTAATATGGATAACGGTAAGCCGCTGTCCTACAAAACGGTTCGGCATCACCTGTCGTTCGTTTCAACGATATTTGAGTATGCGATAAAGCTCGATATCCTTAACTACAATCCCTGCCAGAAGGTCACTGTACCGAGGAACATCAAAAACAGAACAAATGCGGGCAAGGAAAAGAAGATATACACCAAAGAACAGGCGAGGGAGCTGCTGAAAATATTGTCGGAATCGACAATGATGTTCAGAGTGTACTTTACACTATGTATGTTCACAGGCTGCCGACGAGGTGAGCTTCTCGGACTGGAGTGGAAAGACTTTGACTATACTCAAAATGTAGTTCACATATGCCGTACTTCAAATTACTCATTAAGAAAAGGGATGTACACAGACACCCCTAAAACTGAAAAATCTAATAGAATAATAGCACTGCCGCCTGAAATCATGGAACTGGTAAAGCAGTTCAAATCAGAGCGTGACATTTACATCAAAGAGATGGGCACACAGTGGAATGATACCGAAAGGCTGTTCACTGCTGCTGACGGTCGCCCGATGCATGTCAACACACCATATACCTGGCTGAAAAAGCTGTGCGAGAAAAACAACTTCCCGTTCTACGGTATCCATACATTCAGACACTTCTTTGCCTCCGCCGAGATAGAGGCAGGAGTTGATCCTGTAACAGTAGCCGCAGTGCTGGGACACAGTACGCCACAAACCACGCTTTCAACATATTCCCACTATTTTCAGGAGGCGAGAGTCAAAGTAAGAAATGTTATCGCAGATGTCCTGATGGACAATAATGACCAAAAAACAGCGGTCTGAAAACCCCGTAAATAAAGGGTTTATCAGACCGATAAGGACCAAACAAGGACCAAAGCAAAAATGAGCATAAGAAAAAGCCCGTGTTTACGGGCTTTTCTGCTATGCAGATGGTGGGACTTGAACCCACACGTCCTTGCGAACACTAGCACCTGAGGGCAGAGTAATCTCTATGAATAAAAAAGCAGCGTAAATACGCTGCTTTCGTGACTTTAGTATACACCTAACAGAGAGGGCTGTCAAGCGTATTGGGGATCATTAAAAAATGTTTTTTATCTTGTATCAGCGGTAAAGTCAACATTTGAATTGATAACACTATCTGTCTGAACTGCAAACAGCATATTCAGTTTCATATTCCTTGTCTTCGTAACCTTGCACAAAAACGCACCCTTTGAAATGCTTGTCGTAACTTTTGGTATCTTCAAGCAGCTTTTAGCAGCTTTCAGTATCTTTTGAAAACACAGAATAATCAAGATGGCATCAAATCCTTTATCTGCGTTGTTTGAACGCTGTTCAGCCTTGACGGTAAATGCCTTGAACTTGACGATTGTGCAGCCATACAAACTTGCATTTGCAGAGTACCCAAAGCCTTGACATTTAAAACCGAAAGTCATATAATTGGCGTTAGAAAGAGGTGATAGATATAAAAATCCAAAAGCGAAAACGAAAAAAACGAACTGAATATTTCAAAGTCAAAAGGCTCTTTGCTTACCGCAAAAAATGATGCGAGTAAGTAAGGAGCCTTTAGTGTTTTCCACCGTAAATTAGTAGAAGTCAGCAAAAGGCAGCAGAAGAAAGAGGTGAGTCAAATGGAAAGTTTCATTTAAGCGCCGCACAAGATCCTTGTGATCGACGCGCAGAGAGAATAAAATAAAGGTGTTGTGTTTTTCTACAACTCAAAGTTCGGATCGTTGTGCAAGGCTACGAAAAGTATTACAAATTTCAATTTTACCCGTCTCAAAATGATGTTCCCTGTCTCTTTGTATTAGAGACCTTTATATAAAGGAACACATTGAAAACTCATCGTGCTTTTCACTAAATGAAAGTTCGGTTTGCTGTGCAAGCCTACAAAAATTATTACAGTTTTAAAATTTAGGGTTGTCAAAACCCCGACATCTTACCCTATACAAGTAGGAAAGTTGTTGAACAGCATCTTGACAATTGAATCCGCACACACGAAAGATACCCCACGGGGAAGTACAGCCAGGATGAGCTTGGAGGACTCGGAGCGTGCCAAGTCGGGAAAATACATCAGAGCTTTGGAAGAGTTCTGACAGGAACGATAGTGGAGTGCGGGGAAAAGGATACCCTATACCCCCATTTTCGTCTTACAAACCTTACAGCTCTCTCAAACGGCGTAGGTGTGGGCTGAAAGGCGTAAGACGAATGTAAGGTGTGTAATGCGAATGTATGCTGATGTAATACGAGCGTAATGCGAAGAAAAAGTCCGCAGAGCCTTTAGCTGCTGGATTTGCGGCAGATGTAATGCGTGTAATACGAAAAAAAGACAGGAGGATGATAGAATGAATGAAAACCAGATCACACAAGAACCAATTGAAATCGACATAGACCGAAGTGTCTACGAAGAACCCTATGTTGTAAAGGACGGTTGTCTTTACGAGGAGGTGACCACCAAGAACAAAACAGAGTATGTCAAGCTGGCAGACTTCGTTCCCACTCTCAAGGCAGAGATAACCTACGATGACGGAACGGAAGAAAAGAAGAAGTTCCTCATATCCGCTGTTCACAAAAGCGGTGATGTTCTCTCCGAACAGCTGGTGACCGCAGACGATATGCAGACGATGAAATGGCTGCTGCAAAGGTGGGGACAGCAGGGTGCTGCACCGCCCAAACAGAACACTCTGGCTCGGATAAGCTACGCTATCATGCAGACCAAGGCTGAGTACAGAAAGGAAACAGTGTACGCACAGACGGGCTGGAAAAAGATCGGAGGTGAGTATGTGTTCCTGATGCCGAATGAGAACAGCAAGTACACTGTTGAACTTCAAGGCAAGCTCAAACGGTACCGCTTCGTTTCAAAGTGTTCGCCCGATGAGCCTGTGCTGCTTTGTGATATGCTCGACAACACTATCGCACCCGAGAAAGTTATGATGCCGATGCTGGCGGTGACTTTTCTCTCACCGCTCGGTCACTTTCTCAAAGAGGCTGGCTGTGAGCCGAAGTTTGTTACTGCTCTTATCGGAAAGACAGGGTCGAGAAAGTCAACACTCGCAGCACTGTTTCTGTCCTTCTTCGGAAGGTTCACAGCGAGCGACCTTCCAATGTCATTCCACGACACAGCCAACAGCATACTCGCCAACAGCTATTATCTTAAAGATGTGCTGACCTGCATTGATGATTTTCACCCATCGGGGCACTTTCAGGAGAAAGAGATGAAAGACATAGCGCAGAACATATCAAGGTACTACGGTGACCGCATTGGTCGTGCCCGTCTTAACTCCAAAGCTGAGCTGCAGGCATCAAAGCCGCCGACAGGCAACGCACTCATCACGGCGGAGTTCTCTCCCGAAATATCCGAGTCAGGCTGTGCAAGAT
>CAMZIK010000208.1 GCA_947307175.1 uncultured Clostridia bacterium | reverse complement strand
GGTCAACAGACTGAAAGTGAAAGCATTTTTGATAGATCATCGGCAGAAAAAAGAAAATATAACTTAGGCTCACATCTGCACGACGTTGCCCTGTGCGGCGTTGTCAGGTATCGGCTCGGGTAAACTCTCCACCGAGGCAGAAGGTGGGCACAAATCGCCCGACATTTGCTGACTGACCTTTCGCTTGTCAAGGACTATCACGCTCATCAGTTTTCCGTTGCCCGAGCGTATCGTTGTCGTGTTGCGCTCACCGGACTTTTTGAGTATCTCCTCGTTGGCGAGCTGCTTGACCAGTTCTTTTTTCGTGATAGAGAAATGCTCGTCCTGTTCCTGACACTGCCTTTTCACCTCAGCGTGCACAGCATCGGCAAGCAGATAATAGTTGTCGTTGTCCTCAAGACCAATGAAGCCTTTCTGTGTCGCACCGCCAAAGTCGTTTTTGTTTTCGACATAACACCTGCCGCTGTCGAGCAGACCTGTGATCTTGACGCAGAACTTTGTTACGGGATCTTCCTCGGCTATCTGCTCGGCACTCCTGCGGCAGCTTTCAATAAGAATTCGGTCCAGGCGCTCTGTGAACTTTTCATACTCATTAGGCTTTAGATAGTTATAGCTCTGCAAGAACTTCAGCAGGAACACAAGTCCAAGCCTAAGGTGAGCAAGGTTTTCAGGTGCTCTGCTGTGAGTGTTTATCTTTTGTTCGAGCAGCTTGTTTGTGTACTGCTGTCTGAACTTACAGAACATTCCCGACAGCTTTTTGACGAACGCTTTCTCGTTATTCAGATAGGTTTCCTTGAGCCAGTCGATGTACATCATCATCACAGCTGAGAGCTTGTTCTCCTCTGCGAGCCGCTGGAACGACGAAAGTATATCAAGGTCTATCTCATCACCTTTAAGCTCTATCTCAAAGAACCTTGCCGTACCCGAAACAGATATCTCGGGAGAAAACTCTGCCGTGATGATAGCGTTGCCTGTCGGAGGTTTGGGGACTTGTTCCTCCGCCTTGCAGTTGAGCCTGCCTCTGCCTATGCGGTCACCGTAGTAGCGTGATATGTTCTGTGCGATGCTTCTCATCTCTTTTTCCTGATACCTGCCCGCTGGGTGAAAGTCATCGATGCAGGTCAGTACATCTTTGAGATGGTAGATGTTTGAGAGTATGCTGTTGGCTGTGTCGTGGAATGACAAAGGCAGGTCACTTGATGTGAACCTGCCGAAGAATGATAGGAACAAGGCTGCGAGAGTAGATTTCCTTGAACCTGTCTTGCCTATGAGCGCAGTCACGAATTTTGGTTCGTGACCTGCGGCTTTGAGAAAGTGATTGAGCGGAGAAAGAAAAGTTACTGCTGTCAGCGGAAGCAGAATGCTGTCCGGTCCGAAGCTCTTTTCAAGAAGACTGTAGACGGAAAGCAGGTCGTCTTTTTCACCTTGCTTGTCAAAGCAATACCTGTTCAGCTTGCCTTTGAGTTCGACATTGAGTGGACTGCTTTCCGTTGGCATCAGGAACTGATACTCTCCATCGATTTTCCTCCAGCCCGTCTGAGTGTAGACAGTTGTTCGTGGAACATCTGCCTGCGGACTCATGATAGCGTGGCATATCTTCTGCGGTACAGACTGTCCCGGCTGCACAGCACCGTACTGTCCCCAGCGCTGCAAAAGCCATTTCATTGACTGCATGTCATCTGCTGAAACTATCTGTTCAGGCAGCACAACACCGCTCTGATGCACAGCTGAGACCTTGAACAGCTTTCGTTCTTCTGTTCCGTCATCGTGAGTTATCTCCTCGGTCAGCACAGGAACAAAGTCAGCGAGCTTGACATACTTCACTTGGTTTTTGACCATGGTCTCCTCGTTCAGACATCCGTCTATCACAAGGTACGGCTTCTTGTAGATAGTCTCGTCTGTCTGCGGAGAGGTCGTGGTCATTTCGATTTGTCTGTTTTCATTCATTCTGAAAACCTCCTTCATAATTCTTTTTGAGGAAAAGAAAAAGAGCACTCCGCCCCAATTCGGAATGCTCTCGTTTCTGCCCTCTACATATATTATGGGAAGTAAAAGGGCAGGTGTATAGAATTTGACCACATTTAAAAACTCCTCCGACCACATTTTTTGAGGCTGTTTTCAAATGACAAGGGGGTATCTCATTTTTTCAACGAACACAACGAACAAGTATAGTTTACAGCGTATCTGCGGACTTTACAGACTGATTTCAAAACGAACACACAACGAACAACGCCGAACAAGAACGAACAGAATTTGTATTTCTGCAAGTGAAAAACAGCGTTTGTAAAAATTCTATGAACAGCCAAAAATATGATTTTTGAATGCCTTGCCAAGAAACTGTACAAAAAAATTCCCCTCAAAATTGTTGCTTTGTGATAGAATATGTACGATGAAAAAGAGCGAATTTGAGAGGAGGCTGATGTCAATGGACGGATATATCTTTGTTCAGATAAGGGACGATAAAATAGATGTCTGGGGGAATGAATTCCTGCTGGGAGAGCTGACAGTTTCAATGATGAACACTCCCGAGACAGTTATGCTTGAGCTGCTAACGCTGACATCTGACCTGAAGAGACTGCCTTTGAACAGTTTTCATATGTATCCGTTGGTGCCATGCGAACCACCAAGGTCAAAGCTTGCGCCGAGGCGTGTGCCGACAATTGAAGATTTGAAAATAGCCCAAAAGCATCTTACCATAGCAAGTAAACTGCTTTCGTCTATCGAGGTCGGAAGCCTCGTTACAAGGTTTTATCCTTTGCCGAAGACAGACCTTGACCAGCTCGGCAGGATAGACCGCAGATCGAAGCAGTTTAAAGAGATACTGACGGACTATGTGGTGTGCTACAACAACTATCTGCTGGCTGCAAACGACATAATCGCAATGTACGATTACATCAAAAACTACGTGTACAATTCAATGAATCATTCTGACAGCCTTGATGTCAGCTCTCTGTCGAAGACTTATCGCTATGTGATGAGCAAGGACAACACGGGCTGGGAGATAGACAGACTGCTTGAAGCACTTGAAGGTGAGTATCGCCTTGGAGACCAGATAATTTTGCAGTATGTCCCGATGAAGAATGAGAACGGCGATGATTGGTTGATATCAGAGCTTTTCAGATTTGATACCCTGCAAGGCTTTTTCAGAACAGACTTTGTGCGTGGCTTGATGAAGGGACACTTCCCACGCAAGTGTGCACACTGTGGACGGTATTTTCTGATGACAAAGGCTTACCAGACAAAGTACTGTGATATGCCATCGCCCGAGGACTCGACAATGACCTGTCGGCAGGCTGCGTACAAAAAGGTCAGGGACAAGGAGCGCAGCAAGGACGATCCGAAGTATCAGAGCTATCAGCGGTGCAGAAAGAGGATAAATACAGCCTTTGCCCGTGGTTCTATCGGCGAAAAAGAGAAAGCACTGCTGCTGTCAACGCTTGAAGACCTGTACTTTGAGGCACAGTCATCGCCCAAGTATTCCAACGAAGAATTTGAACAGCTGCTTGATAGTGAAAAGCTGTACAAGCTCTGCGGCATAGAGTATCAGGGCAGAGGCAGACCGAGAGCTGTTCGGCGAACAAAAACAGTAAAACGAACACAGAACGAACAAGGCAAACCGCACAGCTGCGCCGTTTAAATAGCTTGTTCGGCGTGTTCGGCGAAAAATTGAGGGGAGGGGGTACCTTTGACAAACAAGGAACTGATAGAGCGTTTCTATGACGGTGACCAATCTGCGCTGGACGAGCTGTATGAGTGTAATAAAAAAGAAATCGAGAAGCTTGCAAAAGAAACAGCGTGGAGATACAGTCAGTATATTTCCACTGAAGACGACTGGCATGACTTGTTCCAGGTCGCATCATTTGAGTTTGTCGAGCGCATAAAAAAGAAAGAATACGACGCTGAAAAAGGTACGCTGCTCACCTACATCACGCCGTATCTTAAAGCAAGCATGCTTGAGTATATCGGTCAGAATTCCTCTTTGTTCAAAATGTCAGGCAAGACATTCAGGCTCATCTCAAAGTGCAGAGCACTGGATAAGAGATGGCTGTCAGATGAAGAGATAGCAGACAGACTCGGCATATCGCCGAGGCAGGTCAGGGCGT
Source organism: uncultured Clostridia bacterium (assembly GCA_947307175.1). GTDB lineage: Bacteria > Bacillota > Clostridia > Oscillospirales > Ruminococcaceae > Hominimerdicola. The sequence goes on along the minus strand of CAMZIK010000208.1, from coordinate 504 downwards.
ATCTGAATTTCTCTTTTTACCATAGTGTCATTGTTAACGGAGATACTGAAGAGATAGGATTCGTCAGCGAGAGTACGCTCTGCGCAAACGAACAGCACCCTGACGACATCGTTTACTGGAAGTGGTGCAAGCTCTACACCCGTGAGCTTTTTGAACAGCTTTCACTGCGTGAGAGATATATAATCGGCTCGCATTATGGAATATTCGGCTACAAGAAAATGACCGACGAGAACATAGGCAAGATTCTGACAAAGACTCGTGATGCGGTGATGAAAGATATAGAGGGTATCCTCACTAAGCTGCGGGAGATGTACTATGATAACAGCAACCTGTACCGCTGGCGCAAGGCACATCGTCTGGTGTGGGATGCAACGGGGGAGTAGGTTTATGACAAGCAAAACAGCCATAGCGCTCCTGATAGTGAAGCACTACAGCTGTTGATATAGCTTATTTTATCTTACACTAGCTTATTCAGTACATCACGAATATCCCCATCAATGCAGA
>CAMZIK010000207.1 GCA_947307175.1 uncultured Clostridia bacterium | reverse complement strand
ATGCTTTGCGTATTGTCCTTGACAATGAGGTATGCTATCAGCTTAATAACCTCATACCCGACTGTTATGCCCACAAAGCCAAGCAGCTTTTTCTTGAAGCTGTACAGAAGTGACTGCTCTTTAAAGAACGTCAAAAAGATTAAGAATGCTATTGTGAACACGGCAGCGCTGTACAGAACGAGCGTCCACAGCATATCTGTTATGTACCTGCCGCTTTTGAAGCTCTTGGCTAGGAATGTTTTGTTGTACTCGCCGATAAGGTTCATAAAAATCTCCTGCACGCAAAACAGCAGGAAAACGAATATGTATTTTTTCAAAAATTGGGTTATCTTCATTTTGTTAAGACCTTTCATATATTTGTTCTATCGGTATCATTTCTGTTCTTAGCTGCAATGTGATGAGTCTCTTTGTTAATTTGTGCGTTGACATCAAAAGTGGCTATTCATTTAAAATAGATTTCTATGTCAGTACATAACACGATGTTATTCTCCACTTACCATCTGTATACTCTAAATACAACCGGTTAGGAGTTCCATCATACCCTGTTTCATATTCTTTTTCTTCTTTACCATCTGAATAATTTGCTTTGTACTTATAACCATAGAAGAAAATTGCTTTATCGCCATGCTGTAATACATCTGTTTCTATAAAATCCAGCTTTTCATCAAGTATTCTAAATCTATCCTTTGCAAGATATGAACGTGGATTAATGCGAGCAAAAACGTCATCAGGTATAATGTCTTTATAATTCTCAGCGATTATTCCGTTTGTTTTTCTTGACTCATCAATAATGCTCTTCCCAAGCATATCAATCTCATTCTTATCTTTGTTTGATACTAATAAACGTAAATCCCAAATATCCAAGTATTCAGCATCGGTTTGACTAGGTCTGTCATATTCATAATACTTGTTGTGCCAATATACACTGTGAGTACATAAAAATACAATTACAAATACAATGATTATTGAAATAGCCATTAGTATAATTATTTTTTTCTTCTTTTTCATATTAAGCACCCCAATTTGCTGTGTAATTGCCGAAGTGAACATCATTCCTTGCTATTATAACATATAACAAAACAAAGAGGGAAAACGTTACAAGATTTTTTATTATTCTACCTTTTGCACAGATATGTGTGCTGAAACTTGTTTAGTTTCTCTAAATAATGAGCCGTTTTGCGACCGGAGACAGAGCCACTGAGATTAGCATTACGTTAAACATGTACTCACATATGTTTCAAGAGGCAAAAGCACGCAGCTGCGAGGCTATCAGCAACGCTCTGAACTTCTCAACACCACCCAAAAAGCCAACATTGACAAAATGCAATTGTTATGAACTGCCTTTTTCAGGTGCCCAAGAGGCATAAAAAAACAGGGTCAATGCCCTGCGATGAACATATTTGCCCAACAAGATCTCAGTGGTTGCACAGTGGTTGGGGCAAAAAAGCCGAAAAAAGAAAACTCGCAAACAGCGTATCAGCGCTATCTGCGAGCTATCGAACAAGTGACCCGTACGGGATTCGAACAAGTTTCCAGTATTTTACCGTTCTCTGGTAATTTGCGAAAATGACCGATTTTACGCAATTTGCGAAGTCATAACTTCGAGCGATCTGAAGCAATTTCAAGCAATTTTTCACACAAATAAGTGGTAAACAAGTGGTTAACCCAGGCACACTTCCGCATAATATCAGGCAGCAGCCCCGGACAATTGGTCAACGTCCGGGGCTGCGTTTTGGTATGCATTGAGGAATCTGCCCTGTGTTTACATCACCATGTTTGCCTCAGCAGAAAATCTATGATGTTAACGGTCTCTACTCCGTTATCGTTTCCCGATGCAAGGCTGTCATAACAAACAACATACTTGTGATAATGATCCTTTATCTCCATCAGATTTGCAGTCTCTCTGTCAGAATCCTCGGGGATCTTTACACACACCTGAACATAGATCCTCTCCTCACGCCTTTTGGCAATAAAGTCGATCTCTTTGTCTTTGTTCTTACCTATGAAGACCTCATATCCTCTGCGTTTCATTTCGAGGTACACCACATTCTCCAGCATAGCAGATAGCATCTTACTGTCAAAGCCCATCTGGCTGTATTTGAGTGAAATATCAGAAAGATAGTATTTTTCAAATGTTTTCAGCACAGCTTTGCCCTGCATATCATAACGCTGGCATGGATAGATAATGAAAGCCTCTTCAAGCCATTTGATATAATTATACACCGTTTCAACTGACAGTTCTCTCTTTTCGCTTTTCAGGAATCTGACAATGGTATTGGCTGAAAAAGTCTTACCGACATTCTCGATAATGTACTTTACGACTCTGTCAAAAAGCTCTTTGTTTCTTATCTTATGCCGCTTTGAAATATCTCTTGTGATGACAGAAGAATAAATGCCATCGACCACCTGATATGCCGTCCTAGGTTCAAAGCTGCTTATTGCAATGACCGGGAATCCGCCGTATTTGATGTACTCATCAAACATATCCTTTCCGGCAGAGACATCCTTTCCCTTGAAGTCAAGATACTCCCGCAGTGAAAGAGTGTAGGCAGGTATTGAAACATAACGCCCTGTCAGATATGTTGATATCTCACCGGACATAAGCTTTGAATTTGAGCCTGTCACATAAATGTCAACATCAGCATTTTCGAGAAGATCGTTGAGCACCTTTTCCCATCCCTTGATCTCCTGCACCTCATCAAGTATCAGATAGCATCTGCCCATACCTGATATTGCAGCCTTGATATCACTGTACATATCCTTTGCCGACATATCATCATATTCCATTTCGCTGTACCTGCGGACAATGATATTGTCGCCTGCAATACCTCTGGCAAGCAGCTCATCTCTGAACATTTCAAGTATAGTAGATTTCCCGCAGCGGCGCACACCCGAAATGATCTTTACAAGTGGTGTGTCGATGTACTTGAGTATTTCATTTACATAATCCGGACGAAGTATCATATTATCACCCTTCAATAGTTTTTCCCATTATACCAAATAAGTTTCTCAAAGTCAAGAGTTTTTTCGATATAGAAGTAAAAAGTATCTAAATCAAGATAGTTTTTCGGGTTGTTGTTCCGTAAAGCAGTTTTGTCGAGTTATCATCATTATCGAGCCAGTCCATCGTAAACCTACACTTCCGCAAAAATATCAGGCAGCAGCCCCGGACAATTGGTCAACGTCTGGGGCTGCATTTTGGTATACATTGAAATATGACAAAGATTTGCTTATCTTGTCACATCAAAAGGCTTGACAAATCCTTTGATATGGGTTATACTTACAATAACAGAACCCGACACGCCTCTCAACGATGCGGACCACGTCGGGTCATTTAATATCCGGAGGAAAACAGTATGTGTTTGAAAAGACATCAGCCTGCTATGTCGATAGAAGAACAGATCAAAAATCTTCGTAATCTCAAATTGATCATTCCCGACGAGGATCACGCCAGAAGTATGCTTGGTGATGTTTCGTATTTCAGGCTGATAAAAGCGTACAGCTTAGGGCTTAAGCAGAAGAATTCAAACTATAATAAAGGCATCACCTTTGAAATGATTGAAGAGCTGTATCTCTTTAATTCAAATTTCAGGCAGCTTATCTTCCCTTTTGTAGAGCGGATAGAGATAAACCTCAGATGCAGAATATCCAACTACTTTTCGGGAAAATACGGTGTGCTTGGATATTATGATTCCGCAAACTTTATGGATGCGGAACACCATGACGATTTCATTTCCGATATTGAAGCCGAAATTGAGCGTAATAAGAGATCTCCGTTTGTAAAGAATTTCAAAGACAACTATGAGGATGGAACACTCCCGCTGTATGCAGTTGTAGAACTTTGCAGCTTCGGCAATCTGTCAAAGTTCTTCAAAAACATGAAAAACGCTGACAAAAAAGCCATTGCAAGCATGTATGGAGTGGGCTATACATATCTCGAAAGCTGGTTTGAACACATTTCATTTGTAAGGAACATTTGCGCTCACTACGGACGAATCTATAACTACAAGTTTCCAAAATCCCCGAGATTATATGACGAATACACCCATGCCGGCATACAGAATAACAGGATATTTGCCACGCTGTTATGCTTTAAGTATCTCGTTCCCGAGGACAAGCACTGGGCTGATTTCGTGCAGGAAACGGCAGACTTGCTGAAGAAGTATCCTCACGTCAGACCAGAGCTTATGGGGTTCCCTGAGAACTGGAGGCTTTTACTTACTAAGTCCAAAAAGAAAGAAAAACAACCTGTTTGATCAGCGATTACTATTAACTGTATCCAAGCGATTTTTCAGGCACATTTCCGCAGATTATCAACAGCAGCCCCGGACGATTAGTCAATGTTCGGGGCTGCGTTTTGGCTTAGAATAGGTATGCAATATATCCTTACTGTTGTCAAGATAATGCAATCGGATCACACTTGATTTTACTGTCAAAATGAAGTATAATATTAGCAGCACATTATTTCGTGATCGGAGGGATACCATGCAGAAAACATCTATCAGATTTTTTGAGGATATACCTGTCAGAGCTGTCTGGGACGATGAAAGCTCAAAGTGGTGGTTCTGCGCTATGGATATTGCTGAGGCGATAACGAAAACGACCAATCCTCGTGTGTACTGGGCGACTGTA
>CAMZIK010000206.1 GCA_947307175.1 uncultured Clostridia bacterium | reverse complement strand
CAGCAGGAACGAAAATCCCCACTCAACGTCCTCTTTTTCGTCCTCAAAACCATTTCTTGCATCAATGACAAAGTCACAGTTATGTTCTCTGAGCAGTTCCAGCGCAGCAGTTGCAGGCTTGCGGTAGTCATCAAACTTTGCTTCCTTTTTCCATGTCAGCAGGACTTTATTCTTCTCTTTCCAAAGCTGAACATCTGCATACTCTGATGTAAAATACATTATGTTCTCCCCTTTTATATTTTATCTGACTATTATTCCTTTGCTTCGGCAGTCCTCCTTGACCTGTCCTACGGTAAGCTCTTTGAAATGGAAAAGGCTTGCCGCAAGCGCTGCCGAGCAGTCTGTCTTTATAAATGCATCGGCAAAATCACCGAGTTTTCCTGCTCCGCCCGAAGCAATAACAGGTATCTTTACCGCATCAACAACAGCTTTGAGCATCGGAATATCGAATCCTCCACGAACTCCGTCAGTATCTATCGAGTTGAGGCATATCTCGCCTGCTCCGAGCTGTTCGCACTTTTTCACCCAATCTATCAGGTCTATCTGCATATCTATTCTTCCGCCGTTGATATAAACTGTCCATTTATTCGGACTGATAGCCTTTGCATCAACACCGACACAAATGCACTGGCTTCCGAAAATATCTGCGCCGTCCTTTATCAGCTGCGGATTCTTCACAGCCTGAGAGTTGACAGAAATTTTATCTGCACCTGCACGAAGTGTGTCTCTTATATCGTCAACAGTGGCGATACCACCGCCGACAGTCAGCGGAACAAAGACCTTCTTTGCAGTTTCTCTGACAACATCGAGGATAACTCCTCTGCCCTCGTGAGAAGCGGTAATATCATAAAAAACTATCTCGTCTGCGCCCTGAAGGTTGTACTCGTATGCGCACTCAACAGGATCGCCGACTTCTTTGATCCCTTCAAAATTAACTCCCTTGACTACTTTGCCATCACGCACATCAAGGCAGGGTATTATTCTTTTTGCAAGCATATCTGTGCCTCCTCAATGCAGCCGTGCAAAGTTTTCAAGTATCTTCAAGCCTGTCTTACCACTCTTTTCGGGGTGGAACTGGCTGCCGTATACATATTTTCCGTCACCGACCAGAGCAGGAACTCTGCTTCCGTACTCGCAGTATGCAAACAGGTTTTCGTCCTCGCAGAAAGCCTTATAGCTGTGTACAAAATAAACATACTCGTTGTCGCCCATACCTTCAAGCAGTTTGCACTCGCCGTTGTATTCAAGCTTGTTCCAGCCCATATGCGGTATAACAAGGTCAGGCTCGACCATTTTATCAACATAGCCTTTGATAAGACTAAGACCTTCACGCTTTTCAAACTCATAGCTCTTTTCAAACAAAAGCTGCATACCAAGACATATACCAAGAAACGGTTTTAGCTTTGCCTGCTGCTTTATCGTATCAACAAGACCACTTGCCTGAAGCTTATCCATAGCCGCAGGAAAAGCACCCACGCCGGGAAGAATGATAGAATCCGCAGAGACAAGGTCTTCTTTTTTATTGGTCAGTCTGCTTTCCAAGCCAAGATAATCAAGAGCGTTCTTGACCGAGAAAATATTGCCTGCACCGTAATCAACAATAGCGATCATTATAAAACTCCTTTGGTCGAAAGCACCTTACCTCCGTTATCAACAAGCGCCTGCTTCAAAGCATGAGCAACAGCCTTGAAGATAGCTTCGCAGATGTGGTGGTCGTTCTTTCCGTACTCCTGTCTGATGTGCAGAGTGATGCCCGAATTGAAAGCGAACGCTCTGAAAAACTCCTCTGCGAGACAGGTATCGAACTCGCCTATCCTGTCATCTGAGAATTTTGCATCGAACACGAGAAATGCTCTGCCGCTAATGTCGAGTGAACAGAAAGCAAGTGCCTCGTCCATCGGAACAAAAGCAGAACCGTAGCGTGCTATGCCTGCCTTGTCGCCGAGCGCCTCGGCAAAAGCCTTTCCAAGACAGATGCCTATATCCTCAACGCTGTGGTGTCCGTCAACATTCAGATCGCCCTTACAGTCAACAGTCATATCCACTCCGCTGTGCACCGCAAGCGCAGTGAGCATATGATCAAAGAATCCTATGCCCGTGTTGATCGAAACTTCGCCCTTTCCGTCAAGATCAATGCAAAGCTTTATATCAGTTTCTTTAGTTTTTCTTTCTATCTTTGCTGTTCTCATAAATAACACCTGCCTGTTTTGTAATATATCAGAATCTTACCTTGATAGCATTTGCGTGAGCCGTCAGTCCTTCCTTTTCGGCTACATAGATTATATCGTCCTTGCCCTTTTCAAGCGCCTCACGGGTATAATAGATAAAGCTTGAACGCTTTTCAAAGCTTGTAACGGAAAGCGGCGAGAAGAATCTTGCAGTACCGCTTGTAGGAAGAACGTGGTTAGGACCTGCATAGTAGTCTCCGAGAGGCTCGGGAGCGTACTGTCCGAGGAAGATAGAGCCAGCGTTGTCAAGTCTGCCGACATACTCCATCGGATTTTCAAACAGCACCTCAAGGTGTTCGGGAGAGAGCCTGTTAGCCATTTCGCAAGCCTGATCCTTTGTATCGCAGATAAGGATAGCGCCGTAGTTTTCAAGTGAATACTTTATGATATCCTTTCTTTCAAGATCCTGCATCTGCTTTTCAACTTCTGCAACAGCCTGCTCTGCGATCTTTTCGCTTGTGGTAACAAGTATAGCGGAAGCAAGTTTGTCATGCTCTGCCTGAGACATAAGATCTGCAGCGATATATCTCGGATCGGCTTTTTCATCAGCCATAACAAGGATCTCGCTGGGTCCTGCAAACATATCAATATCAACAGTTCCGTAAAGCAGCTTTTTAGCAGTAGCAACATAGATGTTACCGGGTCCTACTATCTTATCGACCTTAGGCATCTCTTCCGTGCCGTAAGCAAGCGCTGCGATAGCCTGAGCGCCGCCTGCGAGGAAAACTCTGTCCACGCCGCAAAGAGCAGCAGCAACAAGTATATCCTTGTTTGGAGTTCCGTCCTTCAGAGGCGGAGTCACCATTGTTATTTCCTTAACTCCTGCGATCTTTGCAGGGATAGCGTTCATAAGCACGCTTGAAGGGTAAGCAGCCGTGCCGCCTGGAACATACAGACCTACCTTTTCAAGACCTCTGACCTTCTGACCGAGTACACAGCCATCAGGTGTGCAGTTCACGAAGCTCTGTGCTTTCTGTCTCTGGTGGAAATCGGTTATGTTCTCGATGCAGTTGAGAAGCGACTCAACAAGCTGCTGGTCAGCTTCCGTCAGAGCATCGTTTATAACATCTCTTGGTACTTCATAATACTGTGGGAGCTTACCGTCAAACTTTACGGTATAGTCCTTTACAGCCTTATCGCCGTTTTCCTTGACGTTTTCAAGTATCTCGCTGACAACGGCGGTTATCTCCTTGTTTGTCTCGCCGTTTCTCTTATCGAGCTGTTTGAAGAACTCGATCTCGTCTTTTCCGTTTACATATATTTTTCTTATAAGTGACATCTTTACTTTCCTCCGTTTTCAGATGAGTCTCGGATCATTATCCTGATTAAATAAAAGTGTGACAGCAGTATTGACCATGATCCCCCTTGCCTGTGCTTCAGCGATCGTGAGCTTTATATCGCAGCTTATGATCTTATCTCTCAGAGTCGGGAAATACTGATTGTAGTACATGATCTTGAACCATACAAACTGCTGATCCTGTTTTATCACGCTATGTACATATCCTGCAACAGCCGCAGCATTGGGCATTCCGTTGACCGGCTGCATCGGTGTGGTCATAAGATACCTCTTTACATCCTCTCCGAGCGAAGCGGCTATCTTTTCGTCATTTGAATTCTGCTTTTTGCTCAGATACATAATAACACCGATAATTGCTCCGACGATACAACCAATGATGCAGCCTCTGAAAGCACCGTCAGCGACAGTATCGAACATATCAGTTGCGATCGAATTATACATTTTACTCTCCCCTTTTATTTATCAAGGTTTTTCTCTACAAGTTCAACAAAGCTCTCTATCTCTTTCTGTCTCAGTTTCATGCTTACCATATTGACTATAAGTCTAGCAGAGATAGGGCAAACATCTTCAATGACCTCAAGTCCGTTTTCCTTGAGCGTCGTTCCCGTTTCAACTATATCAACTATACCGTCTGCAAGTTCAAGCAGCGGTGCAAGCTCTACCGAGCCTTCTATCTTGACGATGTCAACGTCCATACCCTTGCTCTCAAAGAACTTTCTTGTTATATTCGGGTACTTGGTCGCTATGGTCTTTACATTGTAACCTGCATAGAAATCATATCCTTTTTTCGTTGCAAGCGCAAACTTGCATCTGCCAAAGCCCAGATCGACAAGCTCAAAGCACTTGCCCTGCATCTCCATGATAGTATCCTTGCCGACAACGCCCATATCGCATACTCCGTGTTCAACGTATGTGATAACGTCATTAGCCTTTGCGAGTACGACTTCAATATTTGCATCAGGAACATGAAGTATCAGCTTTCTGCCCTTTTCACGTACTGCTGTACAGTCAAAACCAAGCTTTTCAAGAAGTCCTACTGTATCCTTTTCAAGTCTGCCCTTTGTAAGAGCCATTCTTATAGGTTTATTCATTCTGCTGCCTCCCCGTTTTCGCTGTCTATCACAACTAC
>CAMZIK010000205.1 GCA_947307175.1 uncultured Clostridia bacterium | reverse complement strand
ATCTTCATGTTGGCCGGCTTCGAGATGAACATAATGTTGTAATCCCGCAGCCTGTCTGCGACAACGATCGGGTCGAACATCGAGCGGTGGTTGCAGACGAAGAGGAACCGGCTGTCCTTCGGAAGAAGCTCGATCCCCGTGATCTGCGGGCGGATGCCGGCATAGATGCGCAGGATACCGAAGCCGACTCCCGTGCCGAAACGGCAGATGGCATTCTGCTTCTTCAGAGGCTGGTCGTTCGGAACCGTAAGAGAGACGACCCAGAAAAAGGCAACGAACAGAAAGTCGAGTACAGCCTCGACGAATGGGAAAAGCTTAAAGAGGGCGACAAGATAGAATACAAGACCCGAAGGTTCAGCGACGAACCGCTATAAGAAAGGACATAGCTATGAGCAGATACATACTTTCACTCGATCAGGGCACAACATCATCACGAGCGCTGATATTCAGCGAAAAAGGCGAAAAGCTCGCCTGCTGCCAGAAGGAATTCCCACAGATATTCGTAAAGGGCGGCTGGGTAGAACACGACCCTATGGACATCTGGAACAGCCAGCTCGAAGTCGCACAGCAGGCGGTAAAGCAGGCAGGCATCTCCCCTGAGGACATCGCAGGCATAGGCGTTACCAATCAGCGTGAGACCACGATAATCTGGGAAAAAAGCACCGGCAAGCCTGTATATAACGCAATAGTCTGGCAGTGCAGACGAACAGCGGATATGTGTGCAAAATTCACCGAGCAGGGTCTTGAAAAGTTCTTCAGCGACAAGACAGGACTTGTGATCGACCCGTATTTTTCCGCAACCAAAGTCAAGTGGATACTTGACAACGCAGACGGCGCACGGGAAAGAGCAGCGAATGGCGAGCTGCTTTTCGGAACGGTGGATACATGGCTGATATGGAACCTGACAGGCGGAAAAGTCCACGCAACAGACTATACCAACGCATCAAGAACGATGCTTTTCAATATCCACACGCTTGAATGGGACGAGGAGATTCTCGGTCTTCTGGGCATACCGAAATGTATGCTCCCCAAAGTCGTTGATTGCAGCGGTCTTATCGGCACGACCGAAAAGTCTTTATTCGGCGCTGAAATAAGCATCTGCGGCTGTGCAGGAGACCAGCAGGCTGCGCTTTTCGGGCAGTGCTGCTTCCATAAGGGCGATGTCAAAAACACCTACGGCACAGGCGGATTCCTGCTGATGAATACAGGCAAAGAGCCTGTGAAAAGCCAGAGCGGTCTGCTGACAACTATCGCATGGGGCATCGGCGGAAAAATAACCTATGCCCTTGAAGGCTCAGTGTTTGTCGCAGGCGCAGTCGTAAAATGGCTCAGAGACGAGCTTAAAATGATAGACGATGCGGCACAGTCCGAGCAGATAGCACGCAGCGTCGAGGACTCGAACGGCGTGTATGTCGTTCCTGCTTTCGTGGGTCTTGGAACGCCTTACTGGGACCCTGCGGCAAGAGGCAGCATCTTCGGACTGACACGAGGCTCGTCAAGGGCGCATATCGTGCGTGCCTGCCTCGAAGCTATATGCTATCAGACCGCAGATGTCATCGACGCTATGGTAAGGGATTCAAGCAGCCTGAACACTGTCCGTGTTGACGGCGGCGCTTCGGCAAATGATTTTATAATGGAGTTTCAGGCGGACATTCTCGGAAGAACGGTCATCAGACCTGAAAACGTCGAGTCTACCGCAATGGGCGCAGCTTTTCTCGCAGGACTGGGCTGCGGTATCTGGAGATCGTTTGAGGACATCTCCCAGATCTCAGGCAGCTGCAAAGAGTTCCTGCCTGCAATGAAAAGCACTAAGCGCAAAGCTCTGCGTGAAGGCTGGAACAAAGCCGTACGGCGCAGCCTGCACTGGGAAGAATAGACTGCTGTTTCGGCATTTTATTGGGGAAAACTCTTTTGGAGAAGAGTTTTCCCCAAGCCCCTTTCAGAAACCTTTTATAGAATTTTGGCGGCTATGGAGTTTTACTCCACAGCCGCCAAAATTGTGTAAGAGTCTCAAAGAGAAGCTTGAAGAAAGATCTTTTCAGAAGAACTTCCCTCAGCAGGACACCAAAATAACATCTATGCTCCACAGCAGGGAAACATAGAAAAAAATAGTGAAAACAAGCCGATTTACTTGACTTTTATGTAAGTTTGTATTACAATTATTATATAAGTATCACCTATGGGAAGGAGGGAACGAAATGAGTAAGAGAGTATTTGACAACCGTGAGCTATCGTGGCTCAAATTCAACGAACGAGTACTTGAGGAAGCTATGGACGAGAATGTTCCTCTGCTTGAAAGGCTGATGTTCGAGTCTATCTTTTCAAGCAACCTTGATGAGTTTTTCATGGTGCGTGTAGGCTCGCTGTACGACTCATCACTTGTTGACGATGAGGAAAAGGACAACAAAACGAAAATGCGTCCGTCCGAACAGCTCAGCGCTATATTCAGCCGTGTGCGTGAGCTTGGCGCTGTGCGTGACGATTCGTTCAAAGCGCTTATCAAGGAACTCAAAGCTAAGGGCATACGCCATAAATCTGTCAAGGAGCTTTCGGCGATCGAGGAAGAATTCATCGAGGGCTACTACGCCTATGAGATAAAGCCGTTCATCAACGCAAATATCATCGACAAGCGCCACCCGTTCCCGTTCCTTGTAAACAAGAACATCTATGTTATCACAAGGCTCTCGGCAAAGGGAGAAAGATCGCTCGGAATGATCTCCTGCACCGATAAATTCAAAAGAGTCATCTTCCTGCCCGACGAGGACAGCAAGGACATCTGCTTTGTGCTTGTCGAGGACGTTATCTCCCACTTTGCACAGGAGATATTTGAAAATTACAAAATAGAAGAAAAAGCGCTCATGCGCATCACAAGAAATGCCGATATAGACGTTGATGAGAGCTACGACTCCGAGCTTGATTTCAGGCAGAACGTCTCGGTAGCTATCAGCAAAAGAAAAAGGCTGTGTCCCGTTCGTCTCCAGATCTCAAAGGAGGTATCAGACCAGCTGACAGATGCCCTGTGCGAAAGACTTGAACTTGCCAAAAAGCAGGTCTTTGTGGAGAAAGCTCCGCTTGATATGTCATATGTCGGCGATATATTTGATAAAGCATCGGACAGAAAGGCGCTGTTCTTTAAAAAATTCGAGCCTCAGCGCTCACCAATGATAGATCAGAACAGACCGATGATAGAACAGATCGACGAGCGTGATCTGTTCCTGTCCTATCCGTATGAATCCATTGACCCGTTCATCAGACTGCTGACTGAGGCATCTGAGGACAAACAGGTCGTCTCCATAAAAATGACCCTTTACAGAGTTGCCAAGAACTCAAAGGTCGTAAGAGCGCTGTGCGAGGCAAGCGAGAACGGAAAGGAAGTCGTTGTGCTTGTCGAGCTGAGAGCGAGATTTGATGAGGAAAACAACATCGGCTGGTCCAAAGCGCTTGAAGAATCTGGCTGCCATGTTATCTACGGACCTCCGGGCATGAAGGTCCATTCAAAACTGTGCCTTATCACACGAAACGTTGACGGCGAGGCAAAATATACCGTCCAGATAGGTACAGGCAACTACAACGAAAAGACCGCAAAGCTTTATACCGACTTTTGCCTCATGACCTCAAACACAGATATTGCTTCTGATGCAGCAGAAGTGTTCAGAACGCTGTGCATAGGCGAGCTTGTTGAGCAGACAAAGACCCTGTGGGTAGCTCCGAAGTGCCTTCAGAACAAGGTGCTTGACGCAATGGACAACGAGATCGCATTTGCAAAGGCAGGCGGGAACGGCTATGTCGGCGCAAAGCTGAACTCCCTCACCGACAAAGTCATCATCGACAAACTCATCGAGTGTTCGCAGGCAGGCGTAAAGGTCGAGCTTGTTATCCGAGGTATCTCATGCCTTATCCCAGGCGTTGAGGGCGTTACCGATAAAATACATATCCGTTCGATAGTCGGACGCTTCCTTGAACATTCAAGAATATATATCTTCGGCGCAGGTGTCAGAAAACAGGTCTATATCTCAAGTGCGGACTATATGACCCGAAACACCACAAGGCGTGTAGAGGTCGGCGTCCCCATACTTGACGAACAGATAAAAAAACGTGTGCTTGAATATTTCGATATACAGCTGCACGACAACGTCAAGGCAAGGGTAATGAATTCCATCGGAATATACACAAGAGCCTTTGACAGCGAGGCGACCTGCAGCGCCCAGGAGAAATTCATAGCAATGGCTTATGAAAACGCTCTGCCGCAAGAGCCTGCCCAGGCACCTCAGCCCAAACAGCCCGTGCCTCAGACGCAGCCCGTTGAGCAAACGGCTGCCGAACCCGAACAGCCCGCCCAACAAGCAGGATCAATACAGAACGAGACGCAGGCTCAGCCAGTCCAACCCGTGCAGCCTGTTCAAACGGAACAGCCAGTGCAGCCCGTTCAGCCTGTCCAGTATGCGATGCCGGTCGAGCCTGTACAAACTGTCCAACCCGTACAGCCTGAAAAGAAAGGCTTGTGGGCAAGGATAAAGGCATTTTTCAGCAGAAAGAAATAAAGCGGAGAGCCCTCTCCGCTTTTTTGCGTATTATTTTTATCCTTTCTTATTTGTGTTGTTACTAAAATAAATCAGAATTTGTGCTAGCGCGCACGGCGCTTGTTTGGGGGCTTTCCGATCG
>CAMZIK010000204.1 GCA_947307175.1 uncultured Clostridia bacterium | reverse complement strand
CTTCTTGTCACTGAGACAAGACTTTACAGCTTACAGTTCCTTCTGTATCAGTACATCAACGGTCACAGTATTTTTTTCAGACATTTATCCTCACCTCACTTTACAGCATTTCTTTAAGTTTAACAAGCGTTTCTGACTGTTCAAGGTCTACCCTTTGCTTGACCTCACACGCTGTCAGCTTCATTGTTGCCGGCTTATACTCAATCAGCTGCTTATCGCTGAATATATCCATGCAGATGCGCATTTTGCAGTAGTTCATCCTGTCATCGCCCAGCTTCATGAACATATGGTCAGCTGTTGTAGTCTTAACGCTGTTTATGTATTTGTACACCCTGACAAGTTCTTCTCTTGTGGGTATCATTTTCTTCACATAAGCACTTGGAAGCTTTTCTCCGCGCATAAGCTTTTCATAGCACTGTTTTGCAGCAAAATATCTTTCCTGCTTGACACCGCTGAGCCTGTGGTCGATAACTTTTATCGAAACGGATTCAGCACCGCGGAAGGTATTGATGTCAAGACGAACAAGCATATCTATCCTGTCTCCGACCTTAAAGCAGGCTTTTTCCGGAGAAAGCGAGAAAAACAACGCCTGTCCCTTGAAACCGCCGTAATCGAAATCTATCCTTGTATGCTTTCCCTGAGAAAGCGGAGTTATCACAAGTACCTTTGCGCCGATAATAGCAAATGAAGGCACAGGATTACCTGCGCCGAACGGTTCAAGCGCTCTCAGGCCCTTGACATTTTCTACGGTAATATCTCCAGGCATAAGCAGTTTATCCGCCGTAAGCACCTGAACAGGAAGCTGTTCCATTGAATCGGCATAGCTATATATCCTGCTGCACAAAGCACTGATGTTTTCCTCTTTGAGTGAAAAACCGCCCGCACACTCATGTCCGCCGAACTTCTCGAAAAGCTCGCTGCAATTACAAAGGCAGTCAAAGACATCAAAGCCGTGAACGCTTCTTGCGGAGCCTCTTGCATTACCCTCATCGTCAACAGAGACTATAAAATTCGGTTTTCCGTAATAATCAAGTATTTTTGAAGACACGATACCGATAACTCCGGGATGCCAGTTCCTTCCCCACAGCACAAGAACGGCATGATTCAGAGTCTCAGGATATTTGTCGATATGTTCTATTATTTCCGAGATTATCTCGTTTTCAGTGGTTTTACGCATGGAATTAAGCTCCAGCAGCAGATTCACATAGCTTTCGGCATCTCCCTCGTCCTCGCTGAGCAGCGCTTTGACCGCAGTGAGCGGTGAACCGAAACGACCCGAAGCATTTATCACGGGAGCTATCCTGAACGAGACATTAACTGCATCTATTGCATCCCTGTCCAGAGCCGAAAGCTCAAACAGCTTGCAAAGCCCTGAATTTTCGGTATTTTTCAGATATTCAAGTCCATGCTTGACGATAGTTCTGTTTTCTCCGTCAAGAGGAACGACATCAGCGACAGTACCGATGGCACAAA
The DNA here is from genome assembly GCA_947307175.1 of uncultured Clostridia bacterium. Classification (GTDB taxonomy): domain Bacteria; phylum Bacillota; class Clostridia; order Oscillospirales; family Ruminococcaceae; genus Hominimerdicola. The sequence continues at coordinate 3,197 of CAMZIK010000204.1, read as the reverse complement.
TATCGCCGTACTGCTCCAGCACAGCATCATAATTACCGTCATCAAGTGCAGCGCAGAGCTTGAAGGCCACACCTGCACCGCAAATGTCCTTATATGGCGACATACAATCGCTGCGGTGCGGATCTACAACAGCAAGTGCATCAGGCAGTACCTCAGGCACCTGATGGTGATCCGTTATAACAAGCTCCATACCAAGCTCTTTGATAAGTTTTGCTTCCTCTACCGCAGATATGCCGTTATCAACGGTCACGATAAGTGAAACGCCTTTTTCTGCAAGCTCCCTGACTGCCTGCTCGTTCAGACCGTAGCCTGCACTGCGCTCAGGGATATAATACATGACATTTGCGCCCATGCTATCAAGGTAGTTATACAGGATAGATGTTGCCGTAATACCGTCGCAGTCATAATCTCCGTAGATGCAGATAAGCTCGTAATTATCGACCTTTTCATTAATAGCTTCCACAGCCTTGTCCATATCCTTGATAAGAAATGGGTCGGAAAGCTCAGGCAGACTGAAAAAGTCTATCACCTGCTGGAAATCAGTATATCCTCTTGCAGTCAGCACCTCAAGCGCAAGCTTGTTAATATCACATTTTGAAGCAAACTCGGCAGCCAAGCTGTCATCGCTTTTACATATCTTCCATTTTTTCATAAATTAACTCTTTTCAATCAATATACTTTTCATAATAGTATACCACACAGGCGCTCAATTTTCAAGTGCAAAAACACATTTTTACCAACTTGTAAACTCTTGCGGCGGTGCGGAAAAAGTGTTACAATCAGTGTGAGCAAAAGCGAATTTTTTTCGTGTAATGATCAGAAGGGTAAGACCGATCCCTTCGGAAAGGAGAACGTTCATGGATAACGGTGCAAGTAGCTACCGCCGTTTTCGTGAGAACGGAGATGAAAGCGGACTGGTCGAGATCATAACCCAATACCGTGACGGACTGATACTGTATCTGACGAGCATAGTCGGCAGCATCAGCACAGCAGAAGATCTCGCCGAAGACACATTCGTTCTGATCGGAACGAAAAAGCCGAAAGACAAGGGCAAAAGCTCATTCAAGACCTGGCTTTACACAATAGGGCGAAACATCGCTATCGACTATCTTCGCAGGAACAAAAAGCACAGTGAGATACCGCTCGATGATGTTCCTGAATTGACACAGGACGAATGTGACCTTGAGCAAATATATATACAAGAAGAACAGAAGATAACGATACATCGGGCTTTGAGACATCTAAAGGCTGAATACAAGCAGGTATTATGGCTGGAATACTTTGAACAGCTGAGCATGAAAGAAACAGCTAAGCTGATGAAAAAGAGCGTTCACTCAACAGAGGTGCTTGCTTCAAGGGCAAGAAAGGCTCTCAGGGCACAACTTGAGAAGGAGGGCATAAACAATGAAGGACTATAAACAGACAGCGGACAGCGTATTGAAGCGTGTCCACGAATATGAGCATCTGGAAGAACAGAAACACGCAAAAGTGCGTATTATCGGCAAATGGTCTGCGATAGCCGTTCCTGTGCTGGCGATAGCTGCGGTCGGAACTTTCGCACTGATAAACAGTTCAGGCGGAAATGATATAAGCACGGCAGATGACACGTCAATAAACGATACCATAGCAGCCGGTGTAAAACAAACCGACAGCTCAACGGGATCATCAGTATTCTGCGGTGATTACTGGGTACCCGACAGCAGTGAAAGCAATGCCGAAGTAACAGCAGTTACATCTGAAAGCGAGGAAAAAGCATCATCAAGCAGCTCTTCCGAAAGCAAAGCAGATTCGTCAAGCTCGGAACTTGACGACAGCCTGAACCCCAACAAACGTGAGGGCGGACAGGTGATGATAGCAGCGATACCGAAAAACAACAAAACACAGGTGCAAGGCGAAAAGATAACCGAGGAAGAAGCACGGGAATATTTTGAAAAAAATGCGGCAAGCTTGCAAAGCTCACTTTCAGCAAGCGGTGTGAAGATAGTAGATTATGGATACATGGCATATGATTACGGTCAATATGACTGGGACAGCACTGTTTTATGTGGAAAAGGATCATTGCTCTTCAAAAAAGGCTACTGCCATGTCAGCTATGACGGCAATACGGACGAGAGCAAGCCCGGGCTGACTGTCAAGCAGAACTTTATGGATTTCCATGTTTACAATGCAGACAGACTTGTGGCGATAGTAACACTCGTCAAGGAAAACGGCTTGATATATGGAACGCCCGCATTTGGAGCATCTTGGTTCGATTCATTCGACAAAGCTTTGAGAAAATATTCAGGGCAGAAAGTACTTTTCCTTTACGCAGGAGCAATGGCTTTTGCTATCGCACCAGACGGAAAAGTGATACACCCGCAGGGCTACGAAAGCTCCGTAAAGGATTCGGGACTGGACAAGTTCCCGAATGCTTACAGCTGGTTTTACAATGAACAGTGCGTATTTACGCCATAAAACACAAAACGGGAGGTCAAAGCGACTTCCCGTTTTTATTATTTATGCATCAGTGCCTTGCAGACCTATCTCTTCAGCATGCGGTTTCATTCCCTCAATACAAATGCCAGCGACCTCGGAAACTTCCATTCCAAGCAGTTCGCAGCCTTTTCTGATGACTTCCCTGTTGCACTTTGCGGCAAATTTCTTGTCCTTGAACTTTTTCATAACACTTTTGACCTCAAGATCAGCGATCCCATTAGGTCTCATTCTTGCGCAGGCCTGAATTATGCCCGTAAGCTCATCGACTGTAAACAGGCTCTTTTCCATATCCGTTTCGGGCTTTACATCGGTGCATATCTCCCAGCCATGCGACATGATCGCCCTTACATCCTCAGGGTCAACACCAAGCTCCAGCAATTCCTTCTCGGTGTGCTGCAAATGCTCATCGGGATATTTTTCATAGTCAAAGTCGTGCAGATAGCCGACAGCCATCCAATGTTCCTCGTCCTGCCCGAAATGCTTTGCCATAGCTCCCATTGCATAGCAGACATTCAGCGAGTGTATTATAAGGTTTTCCTGTGTAACAGTGTCCTTGTTGAGTTCTTTTGCCTTTTCAAGTGTAAGCATCGTGATTACCTCCGTAAAAATTTCTGACAATGTCATTATACTATAAATCATATATGATTGCAAGAGTTTTATCAGCATAAATAAATATCACACCGGCAAAGCCGGTGGTTTTATAACAGCCCTAAAAGGGCTCT
>CAMZIK010000203.1 GCA_947307175.1 uncultured Clostridia bacterium | reverse complement strand
CGGCTTGAATAATTAGCCGCTCCAATTTTTTTTGCAGTATAAATAGCTTTCTTTTTGGCAAATCCAAAGTACGACTTTATTTTTGCGCAAAAAGCTTGAGTATCGAGATAATAAATCGTTAACTCTAAAGTCGGACGTGTTATTTGCCGTGATGATAAGTTTTGAACGACCATTATGGCAGTAAAATAATAAGCTGCGAGTATACTCGGCTTATTAAAATTCTTGATTTGTGTAGTTTTTTTGCATAGCTTATATCAAAGCAGCCAGTCTACAACGCTGCGTACCTCTATACCTTCGTAGTCTCCAAGTGTGAATCTGTCAAGAGTGAGTATTGTCTTTGGGTAATTGTCGGTGATCAGCCTGAGTGGTTTGATTTCCCGCTCGAAAGTGCTCTCATCGGTCATATTTGCCGTAACTTGATAATACTCTGTCCTGTCATCCTTGCGAGCAACAAAATCAACCTCCAGATCCTGTACCTTGCCCACAGACACATGATAGCCACGACGCAGAAGTTCCAGATACACTATATTCTCCAGCGAGAACCCGAGGTCATAGTTCTTTCTTGCAAGCAGATATCTTCGCAGTCCAAGATCCGCAATATACAGTTTTCGATAGGTCTTCATTATTGCCTTTCCCGGAACATTGAACCTGTCAGCGCTGTAAAATATAAATGCTTCCTCCAGAGCTGAGATATAATCACTTACCGTGTTCTGCGAGACCTTTCTATATGATGAAGAAATATAATCCGCAATGCTCTTGGTTGAGATCAGATTGCCCACAGAGCTTGCCAGATACTTTGCGATGCTTTTAAGCAATGCTATATCATTAATCTTGCGTTTGTCTGCATCGGTCTCCCGTCGTTTGCTGCGTTCCTCAATATCTTTGATAACAATGGTATTGAAAATGCCCTCTAGATAAGTGCTTACCTTTTCCGTTGTCTTTTCCATGACCGAAACATATGGAAATCCACCGTCGCGCATGTATTCTGCGAGCAGCATATCCGTATTGTCGCCGCCTTTCAAACTACAGAATTCCTTGAATGAAAGCGGCAGTATAGATATCTCAACATATCTTCCTGAAAGGAGCGTTGCAAGCTCACCGGAAAGCAAATAGGCATTTGAACCTGTAATATAAATGTCGGTGTTCTCCTTAACATAAAGACTGTCAACAGCCTTTTCAAACTCATCGACCTTCTGTATCTCATCAAGAAAGATATATGTGTTCCTACCCTTGCATAAACGCTCTGTGATGTAGTTGTAAAGTGACTTATAATCGTAAAGCTCATCATTCTCTATTTCTTCAAGATTCAGATAGATTATCTGTTCACTGTCAATGCCCTGTGATTGAAGCAAATCAATGAACTGCTTTAAAAGAGTGGACTTTCCGCATCGGCGAATACCAGATACTACTTTTATTACCTGTTCGTCCTTCCATGAAAGAAGCTTTTTCAAGTATTCCTCACGCTTTACCATGCCAATCGCCTCCTTTCCAAGAGTATACCACATGCAAAGCAAAATGTCAAGTGTTTTCCGAAATCGGAAAGTTTATATTGTTTTTCTGCAATGTTTTCCGAAATTTGATAAAAATCGACCCTGTCCAAATCACAAATCGGGCAGGGTTTTGTCATATTCACATTGTTCTATTTCCCCTCGTTCTCCAGCTCAAGCAGGTATCTGTCAAAGTCGGACACAAACAGCCTGTCCTAAACAATGCGGTACTTCTCAAATTCGCTCTCCGCCTTGTCCTTTGCTATCTCTGCGGTTATCTTGCCTGCGTCCTGCAAAACTTCCCTTTCATCAGCAGAAAGGAAAAGATCAAGCCGCTTGCTCCAGTCCTCCATCGTCATCGGGATATGCCTTTCAGCACGGGCTTGGGCAAGGTCGAGATACGCCGAAACTATCCTGCCAAGCTCACGCATCTCCGCCTCGTTCAGATAATTATTCGCAACCGATACATTGCTTTTGAGTATCTTCCCGTCAGGTGCGTACTCCCAAGTGGTCAGCCCCATGTTCGGCTTTTCAGCGTCGGCTCTCTCGTAAATAAGCTCGGCAGCCGTGTGCCCGTGAACCGCATAGTGCATCTTGTTCTGCACCCTCGCAAAAAAATGCTTCGTTGCGTTTGCATCCTTGTCGTAGTCGATCGCAGTTGCGTAATTATCAGTTATCTTCTGGTAGAATCGTCTCTCGGAAATGCGGATCTCACGGATCCTTTCAAGCAGCCGGTCAAAGAATTTTTCGGTCAGAACAGTACCGCCGTTTTTGAGACGTTCATCGTCTATTACAAAGCCCTTTAACTTAAACTCCTTGACAATGGTGTTCGCCCATTTTCTGAACTGCACTGCCCTTTCGTTGTTGACCTTGAAACCCACAGCAATGATCATCTGAAGGTTGTAATGGTTGGTATTGTACGATCCTTCGTCAGTTGCAGTTATTCGGAATTTCCTAATAACTGAATCTTCAGAAAGCTCTCCGTCGGAAAATATTTTCTTTATATGCTCATTTACCGTGGGCAGAGTCACATCATAAAGCGCAGCCATCATCTTCTGCGTCAGCCAGATGTTCTCGTCCTCATACCTGACCTCAAAGCTGTCCTCTTTCTCGCCGACAGCCGCCACATAAGTGAGGTACTCCGCCGCCCCCGAGCGGACGGTTATATCATTCTTTTTCACAATGGTTTCTCCTGTATATTTCAAGCATTGTCGTATTCTTCCGATGCTTTCATAGTGCCATAGTACCGCCCCATTGTCAAGCGGACAAACTCATCATGTGAGATATCAAAAAACAGCCGGGTTTTGCGGCACAACCTTAACGAAGATAACGGAATAACCGAATAGGAAGAGCAAAGCTCCCTTGCGAATCACAACGCAGGGGAGCTTGTTGAGTTTATATTGCGCACACATTATTACATTGGAGTATGTAGTTTGGTTTATTCAATAACGAATTTTGACATAGTGGTCACTCCTTAATCTAATTTCATATCTATCTCTCCGTTGTACATACTTAATTTTACCCTTGAGGTATTAAAGATATGGTTATAAATATGTTTGAATTTCTTTATCTTTTCATCTTTGTAATCAACAATGTTCGGAGCAAAATGAATTGAGATATTCTTCTTGATTTTGTCATCAAATGTTATTACCACCTTATAATCCTTTTTAGGATTCATCTTAATTATCTCTTTAGCTTCTTCTTCAAGATGTATCACTAATCTGCTTTCTTTCTCATAATACCAAATCAATCCTTTGACAAAACACCTAAAATGTGTTTGCAATTTGTCCCATTCACTATTACTAATATGATAGTTTGTCATGGTATTATACTTTAGTGCGATATTACTCTGTTCTTGATGACAATATAGTACATCTTTGAAACTATAGGTAAAGGTTTTATTGGGGAGCAGTGTTATTGGTTCTCCTACAAGGGCTTTACCATCACTTTCATATAGTAAATATGTACTTTCTTCTATTAGCTTTTTTACCATTTTGGATGTAAATCTTATCCTCCCCCCTTTTCCATCTTTTCCACTGTAAAGATACCACAGCGGGAGATTTTCATGAACACCAGTAGAAAAGCATAGGGTATAATACTCTCTTTGAGTTACTTTATCACCAAACTGAATCTTGTCTTTTAAATCATTAACACCATTTACGCACGAAGCCCAGATTTGATTTTTTTCTAATATTGAATCAATTACACAAAGCTTAGTATAGTGAAAAAAGTTACTGTGGTTATATTCTCTATGCATATAGTCGGTCAATTCATCAATTGTTTTTATCTTGCTAAATTGATTCCATTTTATTTTATAATTACTCATTGATCTACCCTCCTGCAAAAACAACATATTACGTTTTATGCTATCTTAACAAATTTTTCATTATTAAGGTAAATAATATAATTCTCATATACTTCATAAATGTTATCCTCATCGTGAAAGCTTGAGTGACCAATTACACTTGCATAATCAATTACTCTTTTGACATCTGTATTTCCATTTATATGCTCCAAAACCAAGCACATGTTTTTCTCGTCAAATTTGACATATATTTTTCCTCTATATGTTTTTTCAAATGTACCAGTAAACTTAGTGAAATTCTTGACTAATAAAGTGTATTTATCGGCTAAGCCGTTATTTTGGCATACAGTTCTGATGGATTTCCCTTTATTTTTACAAAGATCAATTGCTTTTTTATAATTGTCTGTTCCAACAACAGATGCGATAGTCTTTTCGATGGAATCTTTATAATCTTTCAAGTATGTAAAAACACGATATGATTTTTCATAGTTTTTACTCTTAAGTGCGGTTACACCTTCATTATATATATCCATTTGAGCAAAAGAATAGTTTCGTGAATCTTTATAAACTAACCACCTGAAAAGAAAGGACCTGAGAAGTGCTTGTGTGAGCAAATCTCAGGTCTTTGTGTGTTATTCAGTTTCAAAAGGGTATGCTGTCATTGTGGCGCGCGCCATAATGCTTAAACGGACTTGTACGGAACGGTTTATGGTTGCGCCGATAGACTACGGTCAAGCAGCACACATCAATATTGTGCCTTAACGAAATCTTAACACCGTAACCGTAATCTTAACAGCACCTTAACCGCTCATGTGATATAATAAAGCTATCATTTGGACGAGAGGTGTACGATGTTACATAAAAATAGAGTAAAAAACAGAAATCATATGACTTCATTTCAGGTCATCATTATCAGTTTCTTTTGCCTGATACTGGTAGGTACGCTGCTTCTGATGCTGCCGAT
>CAMZIK010000202.1 GCA_947307175.1 uncultured Clostridia bacterium | reverse complement strand
AGACGCATATCGTTGATGTTGTATCTGCCCATTGTTATTCTTTCAAGACCGATACCGAAAGCGAAACCGCTGTAAACTTCGGGGTCTATGCCGCACTCTTCAAGCACCTTGGGGTGTACCATGCCGGCGCCGAGAAGCTCTACCCAGCCTTCCTGCTTACACATCGAGCAGCCTGCGCCGTTGCAGTTGAAGCACATCATATCTACCTCAGCTGACGGTTCGGTATACGGGAAGTGATGAGGACGGAGCCTTATCTTTGCATTGTCGCCGTAAAGTCTTTTCATCAGAAGCTCAAGTGTTCCCTTGAGGTCGCCCATTGTAACGCCCTTGTCGATAACAAGTCCTTCGATCTGGTGGAACAGCGGTGAATGTGTTGCATCTACTGCATCGGAACGGTAAACACGACCGGGTGAGATTATCCTGATAGGCGGCTTCATCTTTTCCATAGTTCTTATCTGAACGGAAGATGTCTGTGTTCTCAGAAGCACGCTGTCTGAGATATAAAATGTATCCTGGGTATCTCTTGCAGGGTGGTGCGGAGGCATATTGAGTGCTTCAAAGCAATAGTGGTCTGTTTCTACCTCAGGGCCTTCAACGATGTCAAATCCCATGCCCAGGAATACTTCCTCGACGTCCTCCAGAACTGCGTCCAGCGGGTGAGGTCTGCCTATCTTTGCTCTCTTGCCGGGCAGAGTTACATCGAGCGTTTCGCTTTTGAGCCTTGACTGCTCAGCAGCAGATTTAAGCTCGGTGACTCTTGAATTAAGTGCTGATTCGATGTCAGCTCTTACCTTGTTTGCAAGCTGACCCATCACAGGTCTCTCCTCTGCGGAGAGTTTGCCCATCTGCTTTAAAATAGCGGTTATCTCGCCTTTTTTGCCAAGGTACTTTACTCTGAATTCTTCAAGTGCTTTGGTATCGCTTATCTCTTTAAGCTCGGCTTTTGCACGTTCCTCGATGCTTTTGAGTTGTTCCTTCATTGCTTTTACCTCCCGAAAATAATAAAAGGTCCTATCCCAAAAAGGACAAGACCCATAAGATACTTGTTATACCACCTGTTTGATAGGAGCCGACACTCCCCTGCCGTTAACGCCGGCTTTCGTTCCTGCTTACTTTTCTTTCGGCAGGACCACTCGCAAGTGAACTTCGGTATGCTCTGAAATAAGTCCGTTGCAGAAAACGGCAGCGCCGCTCGGACTCTCTCTGTAAGTCGTTTCGCACACTTACTCTCTTGGTCACTGTGTTTGATAGATGTTTGATTTACTGTATTATGATAGCACACGCTTTCCCCTTTTTCAAGGGCTTAACGAAAATTTTACATTTATTATTCTTTAAGCGCAGCGTTATAAGCCGTGTTTTCCAAGCTTGTCCCATTTGAGATCCTCCTCGGTATAGTAAGCATCGGTATCTTCGATGACCTTATACTCCTTATGTGGATACTTTATCTGCTCGTACAGGTCTTTCACAAGGGTGAGCTTTGCTTTGGTATCGGTGAATTTGAGCGTGGCGGTATTGCCCTGCAAGGAGTAGTCCTGCTTATTATCGCCGTTTTCATCGGTCGTATAGAACTTTGCCTTATGGTCGTCCTTGAGCGTGACTATCAGGTTTCCGTGGTTGTCCTGCTCGCTTTTTTCAATGTCGGAATAAGCAAGCTCAGCGTGCAGATAGTTTTTTGAAAAGCCTATTCTCTGGGAATGTTCGAGGTGGTCGTCGTAGATGCGAGAGTAGACTTTTGAATCGAAGCTGAGCATACCGTACCAGTAAAGCAGACCGCCGACAGCGGCGTTTGCAAGACCGATGATGATGAGAAGTATTTTGACCAAGATATTGCTGACAAAAAACGATATGCCGATGATGACCGCAGCAAGCACCATATTGCGCAGCATATTGCGGCGTATCTTGGCATGCTGGGCGAGGTCGTGGGCTGCTTTTGCCTGCTTTTCCGACCTGTTCAGTTTCGGAGGATATTCATAAACAAGCATCAGTCTCACTCCCTGCACTGTTTTTTTATATGCTGAAAAATCACTATCTGGCTGTTCTGAGTTTTTCTATCTCGTCAAGCAGGCTTATTATATCCTGTCTTGCATTGGCTATGAAATCAATGTCCGCCTCGGTCGCACCTATCAGTTCAATATCTTCGCCCTGTGTCTGTATAAAGCTTGAACCGCAGTCCATGTCCCTGCCCTCAACGTATGCTTTCCATGGACCTTTCGTCGCTTTTTCTGCTCTTTGCCTGATAGCTGACAGTTCTTTATCAGTTAGCATAACTCACCTCTGAAAACCTATCAGAAACTTTTCTTTTCGTCGTTTTCTCTGATCTCCACACGTCTTATCTTGCCGCTGAATGTCTTTGGAAGCTCCTGGACAAACTCGACTATTCTTGGGTACTTATAAGGTGCTGTGGACTTCTTTACGAAGGTCTGAAGCTCCTTTTTAAGCTCATCACTGGGCTGGTAGCCGTCTGCAAGAACGATAGTTGCCTTAACGACTTTTCCTCTGATAGCGTCGTCTGCGGCGGTGATAGCGCACTCAAGGACGCTTGGATGCTCCATAAGGATAGACTCTATCTCAAACGGTCCGATGCGGTAACCAGACGCTTTGATAAGGTCGTCCGTTCTGCCGACATACCAATAATACCCGTCTTCGTCACGGTAAGCGGTATCGCCTGTATGGTAAACTCCGCCTTTCCAGGCACGGAAGGTCTGCTCTGCGCCTCTGTAATACTCCTTAAAGATAGCAGGATGCTTGCAGTACTCGGCACGGATAACGATTTCTCCTGTTTCGCCGTCCTTTACGGTCTCAAGGTTCTTGTTCACAAGGTCAACGTTATAAAGCGGAACAGGTTTGCCCATAGAACCTGGCTTCGGGGTCATACCGTAGCTGTTGCAAAGCACAACGACAGTTTCTGTCTGTCCGAAGCCTTCCATAAGGTTCAGACCCGTTGCCTGCTTCCATTTATTGAACACATCAGGACTGAGGGCCTCGCCTGCAACGCAGGAATATTTAAGGCTGGAAAGGTCGTAATTCTCAAGACCTGCCTTGATGAAAAATCTGTACATTGTCGGAGGTGCGCAGAAAGAAGTTATCTTATAGTCCTGAATGACTTTCAGCACATTTTCGGGGATAAATCTGTCAAAGTCATAGACAAACAGAGTCGCACCGCAGGTGAGCTGACCGAACATCTTTCCCCATGCGCACTTTCCCCAGCCGCTTTCGGAAACGGTTAGATGCACTGTACCGTCTGTAATGTGATGCCAGTGCTTTGCGGTGAAGATATGCGCTGCGGAGTAGGCATGGCGGTGCATTACGAGCTTTGGATAGCCAGTTGTTCCGCTGCTGAAATATGCTATCATATTCTCGTCTGCGCGGGTATGTATCCTTTCAAAGTCGGTCTTGTATCTGCGGGCAGAGACCATAAGGTCTGTCCAGCCCTCACGGCTGCCGTGGACGATGAATTTCTCTTTCATCCAGTCATATTCTTCAAGTGCTTCATCGACATGGTCGGGGACGTTATCCTCGGCAGTCGCAACGATGAACTTTACTCTTGCGAGGTCAAAGCGGTAGACATAGTCTTTTTTCATCAGCTGGCAGGTAGCAGGGATAAGCACTGCGCCTATTTTCATCACAGCATAGGCAAGTATCCAGAACTCGTAATGCCTTTTCAGCACAGCCATTATCATATCGCCCTTTTCAACGCCGTGAGCTGTGAGCATATTAGCCATACGGTTGCTCTCAAGGGAAAGCTCCTTATATGTGAATATCTTTTCCTCGCCGTTTTCGCTGACCCAATGGATAGCTACCCTTTCAGGCTCGTGCTTTGCGATCTCGTCTATAACGTCATATGCAAAGTTATAGTCATATTTCAGATCAAGGTCGAACTTTGTGACGAATCCGTTTTCGTCATATTCTTCCCTGACGAATCGCTTATAGAAATCACCCATGAAACTCATAATAAACGTCCTCCATCATCTTAAATGATACACCTATATGGAATTAAGTATAAACAGACAGAATGAATTGGACATTGAATTGCTATTACATATTTGTTAACTTAAAGTCGAATAATGTCAGAAAAATACGTGCTGTGCAAATATTTTGAAGCCAAGCCCGATCAGGACAAGACCGCCGATGACACGTGCGCTGTTGCCGAGGTGCTTCCCTGCTTTTTCGCCAAGGAAAAAGCCGAAAAGGCATATCACCGCTGAAACAAGGGTCATCATAAGACCGACAAGGACGATATTGACGCTAAGCGCTGCAAGCCCTATCCCGACGGTGAGCGCATCGACCGAGGTAGCAAAGGCGCTGACGAAGACGACCGCAGGCGATAAAACGGCTTGAACATCACTTTCCTTTCTGCTGTCGATAAGCATTTTCACGCCTATAAACACCAGCAGGAACAGGGCGATAAAGTGATCGACAGCTCTTATCTTATCGGCAAACGCCGAGCCGAGGGCGTAGCCTATGGTCGTAAGCGAGCCTTGGAAAAGCCCGAAGCAAAGAGCGCACATCAGTCCTGCAAGCAGGCGGTTCTTTACGGCGCACATACCGTTTGTAATGGAAAGCGCAAAGGAATCCATTGATAGCCCTGCGCCGAGGAATATCATCTCTGTAAAACCCATTGTCCGACCTCCGAAAATTGATATGATAAATCAGAATTTATAATACTATACAGATGTGCGACCGAAGGGGTTTGGGGGCGATCGGAAAGCCCCCAAAAATAAGAACTTGACATTTGATGTTCAAGCCGCCTTTTCGCAGGCGGCTTGAGGCGGCTGGCGTTACC
>CAMZIK010000201.1 GCA_947307175.1 uncultured Clostridia bacterium | reverse complement strand
TACACAATTATAACGGCGCATAAGGAGAAGTAACATGCTTGATTTTAAGCCGGTTACGCTTAAAGATAAGGAGCGTATCGAAAAATATTCATTCAAATACGGTGAAAACTCCTGCCAGCATTCCTTTGTTTCAATGTATGCTCACTCTGGAAAATACGGAGATTCATTCGCTGAAAAGGATGGCTGGCTTTACGTTTGCCGTACCCATCTAAATACAGATAAGGAAAAGGTGTATCTGTGTCCTATGGGCGATACGTTGGATGAGGAGAGTCTGAGAACAGCTATTAGAAACCTATTGACCGATGCAGCAGAGGAAGGAAAACGTGCCGTACTCTATACAGTCACTTCTAAGGCAAAGGACAGAATAGAACAAGCCTTTCCGAGAACTTTCCGCTTCTTTGAGATCAGGGATAGCTTTGAATATCTATATCTGCAGCAGAAGCTTGCAAAGCTTTCCGGAAGTCAATTTCAGACGAGGCGGCGCCAGTGCAGACTGTTTTACCGCAGATATTCCGGACGTGTGACCATAGAAGACATCACACCGAACAGTATTTCGGAAATACTGGATTTCCAGCACAGGTGGCTGAAAGAGCGTATGGCAAATGGAGGAGACACAGGTCTGTGTGAGGAAGATATCGCTATAAAAAAGGAACTTTCGGAATATGAAGCTCTTGACCTTTTCGGTATCATCATCAGAATAGATGGAAGTATTGCAGGATATGCCTTTGGTGTACCCGTTTCTGAGGATTGCTTTGATCTGCTTGCAGAAAAAGGGGACCGTTCCATACCGTATATTTATCAGGTTCTGAAAAGAGAGTTGCCAGATTACTGTTCCAAACGTTACGTATATTTCAACTGGGAGGAGGATGTCGGCAGCCCGGGTCTTAGGGAGATGAAGCTCCGTTACCATCCCGATATCCTTATGGTAAAATACAGAGCAGAAGAGGTATCAAATGAGCAGTGGAAAACCTGATGTTATCTTAAGAAAATACCGTTCCATTCTTTTTTCGGCGTTGGCGGTGGAACTGACCACATTCATTGTTTCTTTGTTGGATCCTATTATCGCCGGCAACCGAATTGGTATCGGCGCACTTTCTGCGATCAGTCTATTTTCGCCGTTTATTTCCTTCTCGACCTTTGTCGCAGCGGTGATCAACACCGGTACATTGGTAAACTATACCCTTATGATAGGGAAATTTCAGAAAAAGCGAGCCAACGAGATCTTTAGTCAAGGAATGATAATGGCAGTTTCTGCCGGCGTGATGATGACTTTAATCATTCTTCTTGTCAAACCGTTGTTTATCTCATCTCTGTCACCCCCCGCGGAGGTTGAAGGCTATCTGAACCGATATTACAATATCGCAGCATTTTATCCGCTTCTTTTTCCCACAAACTGCATACTTAACAATATCATTGTGACCGAGGGAGGAGAAAAACATGCCGCAATTTCAAATATTTGCTGTATAGTCGGAAATATAATTTTCTCGTTCCGGCTTGCAGGGATATTCGGGATCATGGGCATTGCTGCTGCCACGTTGGCAAGCAATGTGGTCTTTTCGGTTTTGCTTGTAATCTGGTTGTTCATCAAAAAAAGTAATGTGCGATTTGTCTTTCATTTTTCTTTTGAAGACTTTTTCTGTATCGCTAAGTGTGGGATAGTAAAGGCTTCAAAATTTGTTGCAGCTTCGATCATGCTCTGGTCAGTTAATCTGTACATTCTGAGAAATTACGATGAGGTTACATTCAAGGTGTGGACGATAGACCAGAACATTATTGGTCTGTCTTCTGTCTTTCTCGGTCTTGCCATGACCCTTCAGCCGATAATAGGAACTCTGCTTGGTGAGATGAATACTAAGGCAATAAAGCTCCTTGTACATCACCTGATGAGAGACCTTGCTGTTATAGGTGCAGGCTGTTCGGCACTGATCATCTGCTTTACCGGTACAGTCCTAAAATGCTTCGGTGTGGCTGATGGGGATGTTTTTGGAGCTGGTATTACTGCTCTGCGTATAACGAGCCTGACGATCGTTTTTTCGGCGCTCACAGCAGCATTTTTTATCTACTATATCCTGGTCGGCAGGCAACTTTTGGCTTTTGTGATAGGTCTGCTTACAGACCTTTTGTGTCCGATGAGCTTTGTTCTGCTTTCAGGTACACTGTGTAAAGGCTCGCCCGATATACTTTGGATAGCTATTGCAGCTTCGGGATTGATCGCATTTCTGCTCTCTGCTGTCATAGTTTTCCTGAGATGTAAACAAAGATCCTTTCCGCTTTTGCTCCCGTTGAGTCGTGATGAACAGATACACATTTTTTCTTTTGAGATAACGGCGAAAAATTCCTCTGAAATGGCTAAGATTACGGAAAAGATGTTGCTTGACAATGGCTTTTCAAAACGCTTACAGTTGTTGGTCAGTGTTTGTATCGAGGATATGCTGGGACTTATATTGGAGCATAATCCGACTGATTCATGCCGTCTTTATGCAGAGTGTACGCTCATCATCGGCGAAGGCAGTGTTCAGGTAATACTTCGTGATACCGGGAAACAGTTTGATCTCTCCGACCTGAGTACAGAAGAGCATTCATTTCTGCAATACATCGTTGAACGCTTGATGACCGTTACAGATCACAGTGCTTATATCTCAACAACAGGCTATAACCGCAACGAGATGGTCTTCAAAGAAAACAAGATCAGTTAAGGGTAAAGGGAAAAATGAAAACACTTATGATACTATGTACGGTGCCTGACGAACGGCTCGAAATTGTCTTGCAGCAGGCTCGCAAGCTCGGATACCGAACGGTGTTCTGTGGAGAAAAGCAATATACGGCAGGAGATGTGCCGGCAGACAGGATAGTTACAGCGAATTGGAACGATACAGCACAGCTTATCCATATCGCCGCAGAAGAAGAAATTGACGGTGTGGTAGGTCTTTGCGATCCTGCGGCGATCCCCGCAGCAGAAATAGCACAAACTCTTGGGCTGACGGGTAATTCTCCAGACTCGGTGAAGCAGCTTCTGTCTAAGTCGTCATTCCGTCTTTTGCAGCAAAAGGCAGGCGTATTCTGTCCTCATCATGCCGTTATAAACAGTCCGCAGGAGATGCAGCATATATGTAAAAGTCTTCGCTTTCCCATAATTGTGAAGCCCATGCTCTCATCATCCTCGCACGGTATGACGGTGTTGAGCAATATGAGCGATGCAAGTGCTGCATTTGATGAAGCTGCCTCAGTTTCCCGTAACGGTGCTGTCTGCGTTGAAGAGTTTATAAAAAATGATACTCTTCGTGTAATTGAAAGCGATGTTTTTGTGATGGGTAACGAGATCCTTTGGGATGGCATTCGTTATTGCTATCGCCTTCCGGAAGCTCCGCTTCGCCCTGTGTATGATGTATATCCGGTCTGTCTGTCAAAGGATGAGGAGCAGGAATACAGGCATACTCTTTCGGCGGTATTAAAACAGGCAGGCATACGCTATGGCGAACTGAATGTTGAAGGCTTTTTCACACCTGAGAACAGATTTTTCATCGTAGAGATAAATCCACGTCCGGGAGGACACTACACACCGCAGACTGTTCAATTGTACACGGGAATTGATCTGGCAAGGCTGCTTATCACCACTGCTGTCGGTGACCATAGCTATTATGATGAGCTGAAAACCTCGCACAGAGAAAGAGAATATAAATATCTTCTCGATCATTCTGTGTTCAGTAAGAAGAACGGAGTTCTTGATCATATCCACGTTGATCCGTCACTTAAACAAAATCTGATATCTATGCGTTACCTGCACGGTCAAAAAGAGGGTGACAGTGTTAAGAATATTGTAGATGCCGTGAGACCGATCGCTATTATTGTTTTTGCTTTTGATGAAAAAGATGAGCTTGAGCGAGTAAGGAAAAATATTACGAAACTCGTTTGCCCAGTTTTGAAAGAGGAAGAAACGGAAATAAAAACCGTCTATGAATTGATAGACCCTTCAAAAGCATCAGCTCTGTTTGACAATTGGGAGAATACTATCATTTATTCTTGCCTGCAAGGATTAATGGGTAAAATATTGGTAACAGATACGGAGCACCCTGAGTCAGCCTGTGCTAAACTCGGCTGTTTCGGTTTCTATGCAGGTAAACCGGAACCGGAATTGCTCCATCACAGACAAAAGGATTATTATATATTTGTACCGCAAACAGCAGAGTGGGCTGAGCTGATACAGGAGTATTTCCCCGCTGCAAAGCGTATCACCAGATATGCTACAAAGAAGGTTGCGCATTTTAATGTCGAACAACTTTTGGAAAACATAAAGATGCTGCCGGATGGCTGCAAACTAAGAGAAATAGATGCAGAGATTTATGACAAATGCATTAAGATCAGACTGACAAGTGATTTTGTTTCTGCTTTCGCAAGCAAGGAAATGTTTTTGCAGTATGGCAGAGGTGTGGTCATTTTGAAGGACGGGGAAATAGTTTCCGGAGCTTCCTCTTTCTCATACTATAACGGAGGCATCGAACTTGAAGTGGATACCGTCGAAACGGAAAGGAAAAAGCACCTTGCACTTGCAACTGCTTCTGCTCTGATACTCCGCTGCATAAAAGAAAAACTATATCCAAATTGGGATGCACACAGTGTTGCCTCGCTTCGATTGGCAGAAAAGCTCGGATACGAATTAGACCATGAATACCCGGCTTATGAATTAAAATTATTATAAGCACGACCTATCAGCAGACCGGAATCAGGTCGATCAGTCAGAAGAGTTGGATTTTCCTGAGTTTGTCCGGCCTTGCAACGGGAGCCTCATGGCTATGTTATTACAAGGCTTTGCAA
>CAMZIK010000200.1 GCA_947307175.1 uncultured Clostridia bacterium | reverse complement strand
CACGCAGGACGGATATTTACAAGGCTTCTGTAAAGGCGGAACTTGTCCGCTTCATTTTCAGGAATACGGATTCCTTCTACATCTTTTCTTTCGGAAAGAAGATAGTTTATCAGAAAATCGAGCTTGTTTGTCATACGATCACCTCTTTACAACAGCACCAACAGGACATATCGCCGCACAGTTTCCGCAGTGCAGACAGTTTTCCTGCCTTATAACCGCCTTGTCGGTCAGTTCGATACAGCTCTGCGGACAGTCTGTCAGGCACGAACCGCAGGCGATACAGCTATCTGTCACGAAATATCCACTTGCAATGCTTTCAGCACCGCCGAAAGTGAAGCTGTCACGTTCTATTGGCTTCTTGGAGAGATCGAACCACTCTCCGCTGCCCTCATATATTTGAAAGACGGTCAGAGCCTTCCGGCTTTCCTCAGTCGGATATACCTCAAGCATATACGGATTTTTCTCAAACAGCAGAGGGAGCATATCCTGTCCTATCTCCCTGACCTTGCCGCGAACAGAAACGGCGGTACAGCTCATGGTATCCTCGCCCTTTTTGCCCGATAACGCAAGATAGCCCTTATCCTTTAACCGCTGATAGAAATTCTTTCCCTTTGCGGTGAGAAAGTACAGACCGCTATCATCGGCGTACATCATATCAATCACACAGGTCACTGGCAGACCGTCCTCATCAACGGTCGCAACAACGGTGGAATGTATCTGCTCCACAATAAAATCAAAGTATTCTTTTGTCGTCATAAATATCCCTCCGACATTACAGTCAATCTCCTGGCTTCTTCATAAACATCGTACAGCTCCATTTTAAGCTTTGTGTTTATCTCCGCTTTCCCGTGTTTATGAGCAAAGATAACAACAACATCAGAAGCCTCCTGACTGCATTGTATTGATTTTTCAAGCTGTATCATAAACACAGGAGCCTGAAAATATGCAATACGGTTTATTATCATTTCTGATGTTACAGGCGAATCAACATCTCGAAGAACAAGGGCATCTGTTGACCAGTCTTTCGCTGAATCTATAACAGCTATAAAGCCTGTATTTCTATCAAATACCTTAGCAAATTCTCCAACATTCATAACATCACCCTCTATGAAAAAGAGTGTGCCGATTTTTCAGCACACTCTTATATTTATTCTTCTTCAATGATCTTCTTGGTATCGGCAACAATCTCGGCAAGCGTAGTCGATTTCAGCTCGTTTTCGAGAGCCGCCTGAGCCGCTTCAAGTCTGCCGTCCATGACCTTATGGATATTCCGTCCCACGGGACATTTCGCATTGGGATTCTCATGAAAGCGGAACAATCCGGTATCGTTCGTGCATTCGACAGCTCGATAAACATCATACAGCGTGATCTCGCTTATGGGCTTGGCAAGGTGTGCGCCTCCGCTGCCCTGACGAGTTTCAACGATACCTGCCTCACGGAGCTGTCCGAGGACATTGCGGACAATGACCGCATTCACGCCCGTACTGCCGGAAAGGAAATCGCTTGTCACCCTCATCTCACCGCCGAAAACCTCGATACAGGTGAGGATATGAACTGCCGCTGTAAATTTACTTGTAATCTGCACGAATTATCATCTCTTTCTTATTCTCTTACCACGCTGATACGCTGACCGATGTGACCGCCTTTTTCGATCTCGTCAACCATAGCAATGGCATAATCTGCATAGCTGATAATGCTCTCGCCCTTAGCATTGAGGGTAAGCTCCTCGCCTGCAAGGATATATTTGCCCGTGCGTTCGCCGTCAGCCTGAAAATCTCCTGCGGGGCTGATGTATGTCCACTTGACATCATTACGCTCACGAAGCTCGCCCAGAGCCTTAGCCATAGCAGTAGCAAGGGGCTTGAAGATAGCAAGGAAATCAGCACCGTCCGAAACGCAGGCGGTATGCTCGGCATTCACATAAAGGCTTCCTGCACCGCCGACAACGAGAAGTCTTGTATCCGTTCCCGAAAGAACATCACAGATGTGTTTCAGAGAAGTAAAGTGCTGATCAAGTGTTTCGGGAGTCCATGCACCGAATGCGTCAACAACTGCGTCGAAGCCTGCGAGGTCAGCCGCTGTCAGATCGAACAGGTCTTTTACGATAGCATTCTGCGCTGCGGACTTGTTCTCGCCCTTGACAACTGCGGTAACGTCTAATCCTCTGTTTACAGCCTCTTTAACGATGAGCTGTCCTGCCTTGCCGTTTGCACAAATAACTGCGATTTTCATAGTGAATACCTCCTAAAGTATAACATAAATGTGGGTTTCTGTAAAGTTGTAACAATGTTTATTTCAACTTTCTGAGCTTAGTATATCACAAGAATCGAAAGTTGTCAACACGAATATTACAGCTTTGGCGAAATGCATAAAATTCCAGGAGGTTTATGCGCTTATTAAACAAAAAAGGAGCGCATTGCTCCTTTTCATCATTTATCGCTGTCCAGTATTTCCTCGCTCTTATAGCTGTATCCTGCAAAAGCCGCTTTCAGGAAATCAGGTGTCTTTTCGTAGAGGAACTCCGACATCTCCTCGGCGTTCATTTCAAGAGTTTCGTAGATCAACTCATAGAAAAGACCCATGACACAGCTCTCGGAGCTTCAATACACTAACTATCAGGAGGTAATATTATGGCAAAGATCATTGTTTTCAACGGCGCTCCCAGAAAGAATGGAGCGACAGCGTCTCTTATTCAGGCATTCACGGAGAGTGCAGCAAATTCCGGCAACGAAGTCCGCGAAGCGTACATACAGGGTATGAATATCCAAAACTATCTCGGCTGCGATGTCTGTATGAAAACACATAAGGGCTGCGTACAGAAAGACGAAGGTATGGCAAAGATCTATGAAGACCTTACATGGTGCGACACAATTGTGTTTGCTTCTCCGGTTCATTTCGCTTACATGACCGCACAGCTCAGAGCAGTTGTTGACAGAATGTGGGCATGGTTCAATCTCCCCGGAAATTTTGGTGCGAAAAGAAAAACTGTTTTGATCTCGACCTCAAGAGGGGGAGATTACACAGCAATCCTACAGCAGTACGGTATGTATGCAATGCTCGGCTGGGAAGATATCGGACATATCTTAGGCGCAGGCAAAGAAAATGAAGCAAAAGCACTCGGTGCGTCAATCAAATAACAGCAGCCGGCACTCAGGAATGGGTGTCGGCTGCTATGTTTATCCGTTCTATTTTATGCTTTACTATCCAAAAATGACTTTTATGGCATCTTATCAACCCGTCCCTCTGCATCTTACTTAGTTCATTGGAAAGTACCGATCGTTCCACATTGAGATAGTCCGCAAGTTGCTGACGGTCAAAGGGTATATCAAACTCATGGGAATGCTTCTGAACCGATACGGTGTTCAGATACGCCATAATACGTCCGCGCACCTGTCTCGGAGCAGTATGAAAGCTCCTGCTTGACAGGTGCAGATTTTTTCTTGTGGTGATAGTCAGTAGATTTGTGAGCAGTCTCGCCCTGACAGTTTCGTTGAGGTTAGCAAGCGACTTCATGCTCAGAAAAACAATAGAGCAATCCTCGGCGGTGCAGACATCGACCAGCATTGGTACATCTGGCAGGAGTGCATAGCTCTCCGCAAAGAACTGTCCCTTACCTACAAGGTTGAGTATCGTGCGGTTTCCCCACATATCATTGCTTTCAATAGTAACGCCGCCTGCCGTGACAAAGCAGAGCTTATCGGTGATCTCTCCCGATGAAAATATCATCGCACCTTTATTGTATTTCTTTTCGGCTGCATTAAGGGCTTTCAGAAGCTCAGATATTTCGGTATCATCAAAGCCCTTGAACAGTATCGAATTATGCAAAACTGAAATATCCATATTTTTCTCCCGAAATGTTGTAATTACAACATACTTTCTCCTTTGATTATACTATAATGGATACAGAAAGTCAAGGAGGTATGGCTATGATACGGAAAATAATTGAGATAGACGAAGACAAATGCAACGGCTGCGGTCTGTGTGCGAAGGCTTGCCATGAGGGCGCTATTGCTATCGTAAACGGCAAGGCGAAGCTCATGCGTGACGATTTCTGCGATGGCTTCGGTGATTGTCTTCCTGCCTGCCCTATGGACGCTATCCACTTTATCGAGCGTGAAGCGGCGGCATATGACGAAAAGGCGGTTCAGGCTAACAAGCATAAAAAGTCTGCTTACAGCGGTTTCACTTGTCCCGGCTCGGCTTTGCAGAGCTTCACTCCGAAGGAAGATGACAGTGATGTTCGTGTTCCGGGCTGTCTGAGACAATTCCCCGTACAGATAAAGCTCCTGCCTACAAATGCACCTTATTTCAACGGTGCTGATCTGCTGATCGCCGCCGATTGTACAGCTTACGCCTACGGAAACTTCCACCATGATTTTATCCGTGGGAAGATAACGCTCATCGGCTGCCCAAAGCTCGATGCTGTTGACTATGCTGAAAAGCTGACGGAGATATTCAGAAATAATGATATAAAGAGCATTACCCTCACAAGAATGACCGTTCCGTGCTGCGGCGGTATGGAGTATGCGATAAAACGTGCGATAGAGGCAAGCGGTAAAGAGATTCCGCTTAAAGTATCAGTCATCTCACCGGACGGCAGTATTGTTGAGATAAGAAAGTAAAAAGAGTGGCGGCTTAATTTCTTTTTCCAAGAGCCTTGCCCCAATGGGGCAGGGCTTATTCTATATCATTAATTAAACTTCTTTAATATCAATTGACCTTTTGCCTGTGGTATGTTATAATTAGGCTATAAACCGCTTTCAAGGGGGCGAACAAATGGAACTGCGATTACTGGAATACTTCCTCACAGTTGTCCGTGAGGAGAATATATCAAG
>CAMZIK010000199.1 GCA_947307175.1 uncultured Clostridia bacterium | reverse complement strand
ATTGGAGGTGGATAAGAATGTTTAGTTGGTTGGGTGATGTATTTGACTGGGTCTGTGACGGCGTAGGCTGGGTGTGGGATCACACCTTGGGTGCTGTTATCGGCGGAGTCGGCAGTGCTATCTGGGACACAATGTTCAAGTGGCTGTTCGAGACGATATACAAAGCGGTCGCAAAGATATTTCAGGCGATAAACAACTCGGCAACGGATGTGTTTGAACTATCCTGGGTGCAGGCATTCGTCAAGCTGTTTTACAACTTCGGCTGGATGCTGTTCGCCTGCGGACTTGTGGTCGCAGTTTTCGACTGTGCGGTCGCTTACGAAAACGGAAGTGCCAACATAAAGAGGACTTCGATAGACATAATAAAAGGCTTTATGGCAGTCAGTCTGTTTGCAGTCCTTCCGCAACAGCTATACTCGTTGTGTGTCAACCTGCAGGGCTCGTTCTCGGTCGATCTGATCGGTATATTCCTGAACAGCACGACAAAGACCGTAGCAAGTACGGCAATGGGCGTGCTTGCTAATCTCATCAAGGAGGTGTCGCTGTTTTCGCTGTTCTTTATTGTCCTGTTAGGTTACTCAACAGTAAAAGTCATATTTGCAAACATCAAGCGAGGCGGTGCGCTGTTATGCCAGATAGCCGTTGGTTCTTTGTATATGTTCTCGATCCCGAGAGGCTACACTGAAGGTTTCCAAAGTTGGTGTAAACAGGTCATTGCTACATGCATCACAGCGTTTTTGCAGACAACGATCCTGTACCTCGGTCTTCTGACCTACTCACAGCATCCGCTGATGGCAATGGGATTGTGCCTTTCATCGACAGAAGTGCCGAAAGTCGCTCAGATGTTCGGACTTGATACATCGGTCAGAGTCAATATGATGAGTGTAAGCCACACGCTGAGTATGGGAAGTAAACTGCTTGGAAAGGTGAAATAACGAATGGAGGAATCAATGAAAACATACATCTACCCCGAAAACCTCCGAGCCAATGTTAAGCTGTGGTTCTGGAGCGTTCGGGACTTTATAATCATCTGCACAGGCGTGGTGCTGTCGGTGGTGTCACTTGTCTATATGCTGAATATACTGCCTGCCGCAGCCACCCTGTGCTATGCATTCGTCAGCTTTCGTCCTGACGAAAACTCAATACTTGACTTTATTGTGACTGCCTTTCGGTTCTTCTGCACATCGCAGCAGGAGTACCGCTGGCAGCAGAAGGGAGAAATATAATGGCAAAAAGAAAAAACGGCGTTCAGAGTCTGCTCGGCTTTGAACGCTTTACTCGTTACGGCGTTAAGACTGACAAGGGCGAGGTCGTGCTGTTCGCAGTTGAGCCGACAAACATATCTGTTATGTCAAAGACAAATGTCGAGATCAAAGTCCATTCGCTGATGATGGTCTTGTCGGTAATTCCCGATTTGCAGATAATCGCTATCGACAGCGCAGAACGCTTTGACAGCAACAAGGCATATATGCTCAAAAGGCTTGAATCCGAGCAGAACGAGGCTGTTCGTAAACTGCTTATAGCTGATATCGAGCATCTTGACGAGATACAGCTTGAAATGTCATCAGCTCGGCAGTTTATGTTCGCACTGAGCTTCAAGAAAGAAAAGCCTGAGCAGATATTCAACACACTCAACCGAGTTGAGAAAACGCTGTCCGAGCATGGCTTTACGGCAAGGCGAATGACTAAACCTGAGATCAAAAGAATGCTCGCCCTTTACTTCGGCTCCTCGCTTACAGGCGATGAGATACCTGATGTAGAGGGCGAAAATGAATTCAAAATGGAGGTGAAAGAATGAAAAAGAAAAAGATAATGGCCGAAGAACAGCAAAGCGCTTTTGAAGCTAAAACCTACTTTGATATGGTCACACCGGGCGTGATAAAGTTCTATCCCGACTATTATATCTGCGGCAACTTCTACAAGTCTTGCTGGGCGGTGACAGAGTATCCGCCGACGACCGATGAGTTTGCTATCCTCGGTCACCTTGCCGACCGCAACGGAGTGACTCTGCATATTTTCGACAGGCTGGTGGACAGCACAGAACAGCGCAAGATCGTTCAGCAAGCAATGAGAAAGAACCATCTCATGAGTACAGCCAATGATGTGAACGAGTCAATAAAGGCACAGGACAATATCAACGATGTGGTAGAACTCATAAGTGAGCTCCGCCGCAACAAAGAACCTCTGCTGCACTGTGCTGTGTTTATCGAGCTTCGTGCAGCAACACATGAAAAGCTCAAAGAGCTGCAGTCGGATATCCAGATGGAGCTAACCAGAGCAAAAATATCTGTGGACAGGCTTCTCCTGAGACAAAAGGAAGGCTTTTTGTCCTCTCTGCCATCGGGCTCAAACTGTTTCGGGACGCAGTACGAGAGAGTGCTGCCTGCAAGCTCGGTGGCAAATCTGTACCCACTCAACTACTCGGGCAAGACAGACGAACACGGCTTCTATTTAGGTCGTGACAAGTACGGAACAAACATACTTGTAGACTTTGATAAACGCACAGCTGACAAGACCAACTCAAATGTCCTTATCCTCGGTAACTCGGGACAGGGCAAGAGCTATCTGTTAAAACTGCTGCTGTGCAACCTGCGTGAGTCAGGCAAGAGCATAATCTGTCTGGATCCGGAGCATGAATACGAGGAACTGTGCAATAACCTCGGCGGCACATACATCGATATGATGTCAGGCGAATATATGATAAATCCACTCGAGCCTAAGTCGTGGTCGGACGGCGAAAGAGGCGGTGAGGATATGCCCGAGACCTTCCGTCAGGTGTCCAGACTCAGCCAGCACATCTCATACCTTAAAGACTTCTTCCGCTCATACAAGGACTTTACTGATGCGGAGATAGACACTATAGAGATCATGCTGATGAAACTCTACGGACGCTTTGGCATAACCGATACCACTGACCTTGACGAGCTCAAAGCAGAGGACTACCCGGTGATGTCAGATCTTTATGATCTGACCGAAAAGGAGTTTATGGCATTTGACAGTCAGATCAAGCATCTGTACACAGAAGAAATGCTGCAGAATGTGTGTTTAGGTCTGCACTCGATGTGCAAGGGTGCAGAGGCTAAATACTTCAACGGACACACAAATATCAAGGATTCCGAGTTTATATGTTTCGGAGTCAAGGGTCTTATGGATACAAACAAGCACTTGAAAAACACACTTCTGTTCAATATCCTCTCATATATGTCAGGTCAGCTGCTGGGTAAGGGCAACACAGTGGCAGCCATCGATGAGCTGTATCTGTTCCTGACTAATCTCACAGCGATAGAATATATCCGCAACGGCATGAAGCGTGTCCGAAAGAAAGAGTCCTCGTTCATTCTGGCAAGCCAGAACATCGAGGACTTTTTGCTGCCCGAGATAAAGGAGTTCACAAAGCCGCTGTTCAGTATTCCGACCAACCACTTTCTGTTCAACCCCGGCAATATCTCGGCTGAACTTTTCATCGATACGCTCCAACTTGAAATGTCCGAGTATGAACTGTTCAAGTTCCCTGAACAAGGAACGTGCTTTTACAGATGCGGCAACGAGAGGTATCTGCTACAGGTCATCGCACCGAAGCACAAGGCAGCCCTGTTTGGAAATGCAGGCGGACGATAAGGAGGTGAGCAGAATTGTTTGCAAAAGATAAAGAAACGAGTGAAGCTGTATATGCTTTGAAAACTAAGATAGATGCAGAATATGAAAGCATGAGGGAAGCGTGGTGGAATATGACCTTCGATGAACTTATTGAGAACTCCGGCATGATAACGGCAGCTAAATTCATAAAGGAAAACATAGAATCGTGCGTTACAGCTGAGCAGGCTGAATGTCTTACTTCAATAAGTGATCCATTGAATACGCTTATTGAATCCATGAATTTGCGTTACGATGCACACGGAATTGAGGACATCAAAAGATCCTGCAACCAATTGTTCAACGAGAGTTTCAAAGAAGAACTCGAGACTGTTGATGGGATTGATCAAGATGAAGGCATGATAATGCAGTAAGGAGTGATAGCAAATGGGTGCAAAGTTAGTCAAGCTGTTGGCATCATTCGTTCCTAAGAAAAAGCTTGGTAAGAAACTTGGAATACTTGTTCTATCCATTGCTTTCGGTCTGATTTTCCTGCTGGTGCTTCCTGTGGTTGTGATGAAGTCGCTGGGCAATATCAGCGGTGATTCTGCCAAGCCGTCTATCAATACAGCACAGCTTACCGAGTCAAACATCAAGGCTCATATGTCTGATTCAAACCGTGAACTGGTTGAAAGAATGGAACGTGATGGGCTGGCAATAGAGGAAAAGATGAAAGAGCTTGGTATCAAGGAACAGACGGTCAAGGCGCAGCTGATATACATGACTGAGGCTGAAAAACTGACAGACTTGGATGCAGATTCCTACTGCAATCTGTTCAAGTATGCCACCGATGATAAGTCGCTGCTGGACAGCCTGAACCAGAACTACGGATTAAGTATTGACTACGAGGAGTTCATGCACGTCTATACCTTATCCATGAACGCTCACATCAATGAATATATGTTCTCGGACACAGAAACAAAGAACGCAACCGACCTTGCTGCCTGGGCGGACAATGCTTTCATATCAGGTTGGAAGTACAAGAAGGATTGCTATGGAGAAAAGGACAAGGAGGATCTTGTTCGATGTGCCGATGAGGCTGGACTTATTGAAGGCTACCTGCGATACGATCCCGACAACAAAAAGTTCGGAGAGAAAGCAGTCGTAGCCTACACGGTAAAGGGTGATGCATCAGCCAAGCCTGAGGTCAAGGGCATAGGTCTGTACAGCGAGGATAATCTCGGTGTGTATATTGGCAACGATCAAGTGGTCTACGCATCAAAGGATAAAGGTTGTGTCATCAAGGAGTCATTCTCGGAAGGTCACTGGACCAAGTGGA
>CAMZIK010000198.1 GCA_947307175.1 uncultured Clostridia bacterium | reverse complement strand
TATTTAAAAGTTTGATATAATGATCGGTTATTTCAGACCTAAGCGGCTTTCTTGTGCTTCTTACAAACTGTTCGTCATACGCCCCGAACTCAAGAAAGTTCTTTCTTGCCCTTGCGATCGACAGACCGCCATTACAATCATTGGGAGCATATTCCTCATACTCTCCGTCGTCCTGCCAGTAGCAGACCTGACAAATATCATTTTCTCCTCTGTTTGCAAGCGTTCTGCACCCGCAAACAGGACAAATAAATTTAACCATTATAAAAACTCCATACTTTATAATAATGTGAAAAATAAAAAATGCTCCGCCCCTTAATATGGGACGAAGCAGAAACTCCGTGTTACCACCCAAATTGCCTTCTCATAATCTGAAAAGACCACTCAAAACCTTTAACGCAGGCATACGGCACTGTTTTCACAGCACAGCTCAGGTAAGCCACCGCACCCGATGCAAAGACTTTCACCAAAACGTCTTCTCTCTGAGGCATCAGGTTATCGGATAATTCCGTCATCGCTTTAGTTATATATCTTAAATAGTATAATACATTTTACTGCAAATGTCAAGCATTCGGCTGTTTTACACATGGACTTGAAATATAGTTCAAGAGGTGCTATAATCAATGAAGATACACTAAAAAATGATGAAAGGCGACGGCTATGTATATTTGTCCTGTTTGTAAAAAAAGACTTAAAAAGCTTGATAACGTTCTTCACTGTCAGAACGGACACAGCTTTGATATTGCAAGAAAAGGGTATGTCAACCTGCTCACAACAGTAAAACGTAATCCTAAAAACAGCGGTGACAACACAGAAATGGTTAAAGCGAGAACGAGCTTTCTGGATAAGAATTATTATCTTCCGCTTGCTCAAAAGATCGCCAAAACTGCAAAGGACAGCTTAAAAAGCAAAAAAGAACCGATGATAATAGACAGCGGCTGTGGTGAAGGCTTCTATACCTGTGTTTATGCACAGGCATTATCTGATGCACAGATATTTGGAATAGATATTTCAAAGGCTGCGATCTCACACTGTATGACAAGAGTTCATCTGTCGGGTATAACAAACTGTGAGTTTGCCGTGGCATCATCTTTTGAGCTGCCGTTTATAAAAGAGTGTGCTGATATGGTGATAAGCACATTTGCGCCTGTATCGAATGACGAATATGCAAGGGTACTTAAAAGCGGTGGAAAGCTTATCGTTGTTTCGCCGTCGCCAAAACACCTTATCGAACTAAAAAGAGCAGCATATGACAAGCCATATGAAAACAAACCAAATGTATACGGGCTTAACAAATTCGAGCTTTCAAGTGAGCAGATATTTGAATATACACAGAATATCGCTTCAACTCAGGATATTCTCGACTTGTTTTCAATGACACCTTATTATTACAAGACCTCAGCCGAAGGAATACAGCGCCTGAAGAAGCTTGATTCTATTGAGGTCACCTGCGGTTTCTGTATTCAGGTATATACAAAAAAGAAATTCTAAGATAAGCGCCTGCAAGTTTTTGCGGGCGTTATTATATATTGGAACGTTTTGTTATCAGGATCGGAAAGTTTTTCTCTTTTAGGATTTTGAGCCTGATCCATTCATCAAATACTATCCCCACAAACGATAGCCCTGACCACAGGATACCGTAAAGCAGGCATATCTGACCGTCAAAATTAAGCGGCAGCTGCGAATAGCTCCAGATATGCATATTAAGCATTCTGTTCAGCAGTTCACCCGAAAACAGCTCAATGGAAAGGATAAACGCCGTTGATACTACAACAGCCATACCAATACCCATTCCGTTTCTGCGTTCATCATTCAGCAGATGCAGAACGACCATACATATCCCGCCGATAAGACCCATTGAAATAAACGTATAACCTCTGCATACAACTTCAAGAATGCCGTATGTGAGACAGCCGATAATGAAAACTACGAGCAGTTTTAAACAGCGACACAAATAATATCACATCCATAACCGATTCTGTATTTATCATGCGCAGTTTACTTTGTTTTAGTCTCATTACATCAAAAAAGCTGCGGCAAAAAAGCAGCAGCTTTAAACATTATCTTTATTTACAAGATCGCAAGTACATCTGTGACCTTCCATTTCTGATCTACACGTTCAAGATAGATCCTGCTTCGTTTTCTGGTCTTGAATGTCCCTTTGCAATAATCTTCAGCTTCCTCAATACTTTTAGGTATGATAGAATACTCATAAGCGATTATTGCTTTTTCGCCTTTTTGCAGCGTAAGGAATGAACTGAGACAGCACCACTGCTCAACCGGCTTTTTAAGTTTATAATTTGGGTCTATCATTTTAAAATACTTATCGTCTATTACAATATCTGTACCGCAGCTTTCAACAGTTTCATCATTCAGATGAGCATTTAAAAGCTTCAGTGCATTCTCTCTCAGCTCGCTGTCCTTTGGCTGCTCATCCTGATCTATGGAACTGCCGCCGAAGAATTTAAGATCAGTGCCGTATGAAATATTATTATTCTGCCAATATTCATTATATTTCTTTAATCCGAACTTGACTGCCTTGGATATCAGAAATCCTACAAAAAAACATACAAGAAGCGCAAAGAGAAACGGTATTATATCTATTCTCTTTTTTTCATTCATTTTCCCGCAGCTCCTTTATAACAAAGACTAAATACACGTCATTCTGACCTGCCTATATATTATAATTCTTTAGTACATAAATGTCAATACGGATTATGATCGAACTACTATTTCCTTTACGAATTGCATATCGGAGCATTTCGTTAAATTCTTGCACAAGTTAAACAAATATTTTCTTATTTTATTCAAAAAAATATAAATAAAGCTATTGGTCCGTTGACATTTGCAAATAAATTGTGATATAATAATTAATAATAGATTATTAACAGAAAGGAAGACTAAAGTGAGCAGACGCAAAAATATATGCTTTATAACCGCAAGACCTGAAAAATCTCACGGTAAACGTGTTCTTGACGGTATACTTACACAATGCTTAAAATACGGGTATAATGTCAGCGTTATCAGCTCGCTGACTCATCTTCAGAACTTTGCAAAGACATTCAATGTCGGTGAACAGAACATCTATAATCTGATAGATTACAGCTGCTTCGATGCTGTGATCCTTGACACTCTTGCTCTTACTGAAGACTATACCGGCAACACCATAAAAAAGATAAGCGACAGGATAGAAAAAGAATGCAAGGTCCCTGTTGTTGCTCTGATCGTGCCTTACAGAGATTTTTACTGCGTCAAGAACTACAATGAGCCGATCCTGCGTGAAATGTGCCGTCATGTCATCGAGGTGCATAATAAAAAGGATATATGTATCCTTACAGGTCCTAAAGGTCACACAGAAGCGGAATCACGCCTTGCGATATTCCTTGACGAGATAAACAAGCACGGACTTGAGGTATCAAGCGATCACATCATTTACGGAGATTTCTGGTACACAAGCGGAATAGAGCTTGCTGAAGATATTCTTGATGAAACTGTTCCAATGCCTGATGCTGTAATATGCGCAAGCGACCATATGGCTTTGGGTCTTATTGAAAAGTTGTCTACCAACGGAGTAAAAATACCCGATGATCTTATAGTTATCGGTTATGAGGGAACATCAGAGGCGGCTCTTAGCAAGATCACGCTTACAACGTATGAATCTAACGAAAAAAAGTCTGCTGCTGAGGCTGTAGATTACATCAGATCGATCATCGAACCTGGTGCGGAGATAATACCTTGTGAGATAAGTATTGATAACAATCTTCACATGGGAATGAGCTGTGGCTGCAATCCTGATATAGACAAGGATTCTGCAGTTTTCAAAGATGCTCTTTATCTGACCATCAGAAATTACAGCTCCGCCGATTTCACTGAAAACGTTGACATCGGACAGCTTATGGAAAGCTATGTTTTTGAAAAGCTGACTAGTTCTGCAAGCCCGCAGAGCTGTATAGACAATATCTACGAGAATACTAATCTTATCGAACCGTATACTAATTTTTATCTTTGCCTTATAGAGAACTGGCTGGATATTGATTCGGAGCTGCTTACCGGTTATCCGGAAAAGATGAAACTTGTTCTGGCAAGTTCAAATAACGGTGAAAAAAGCTTTCATATGGAGCAGGACAGCTATACCTTCGATACGAAGCTTATGATCCCAAGGATACATGAGGATTGCGACAAGCCGTATGTATTTTATTTTTCAGCTGTTCATTTCAATGAAAAGACGCTTGGTTATGCGGTTTTACAAAGAGATATGACAGACACTCACAGGATCAATCTTGTATACCGCAACTGGCTGAGATTTGTAAACAGCTCGCTTGAAATGGTAAGAGCAAAGAATAAATATATCCTGATGTCTGTCAGAGATGATATGACAGGTCTTTTCAACAGGCGCGGAATGTATACCGAACTTGAGAAAATGCTTATGGATTCAAGAGAAGCAGACAGGCTTTTCGCTGTTGTTATCGACATGGACAGACTGAAATATATCAATGATACATACGGTCACAGCGAAGGCGATTTCAGCATCAGGACAGTAGGCAAAGCTGCCAAAGCGGTAACGATGTCAGACGAAAAATGCATAAGAGCCGGAGGAGATGAATTCTTCATAATCGGAGTCGGCAATTATGATGAATCTGACATCAACAAAAGAACGGAAAAGTTCAGAAAAGTAATGAAGGAACTTTCCGACAACTCAGGCAAGCCTTATATCATTTCTGCAAGCTTTGGCTGTGCAGTCGGCGCAAAGAACAGTTTTGACGAAACACTTTCCGCCGCTGACAAAAAGATGTATTCTCAGAAAACAGATAAAAAGAAACACAAAAACTTATAACAAAAAACCGTTTCGGATGCTTTTCCGAAGCGGTTTTTTTAAATAAGAAAAGGGGTAAAGAATTGATTATTTTTCAAGGCGA
>CAMZIK010000197.1 GCA_947307175.1 uncultured Clostridia bacterium | reverse complement strand
AAGTTTTATCCATTCCACCTGCATAGCAGGTGGTTTTTTTATTGGTATAAAAAAACCGCCGAGCACAAGCCCGAGCGGTTTTATCTTCAAATATTACTTGATAGTAGTTACGTCGCTGCCGAACCACTTCTTTGAGATCTCCTCGACTTTGCCGTCCTTCTTCATCTCTTTGAGCGTATCCTCGATCTTCTTGCAAAGCTCGTTTGCGCCGAGCTTGAAGCCGATAGCGTACTGCTCCTCAGAAAGTCCGTCGGCAAGCACCTCAAAGCTCTTGCCTGTGGAGGTTATCTCGTAATCTGCAACAACGGAATCAAGGAAAACAGCGTCGACCATTTTCAGTTCAAGCTGCTGGATAGCCTCAACGTTTGTTGCAAGCTCTGTCATTGTGATGTCCTTTGAAATATCAGAATCCTTCAGGATCTCCTGTGCTGTTGAACCGTTCTGAACGGCTACCTTCTTGCCTTTGAGGTCGTCCTTTGACTTGATGCCGCTGTCCTTGTTTACCATGAACACCATTTTGTTATTCATGTAAGGCTCGCTCATGAGCATCTGCTTCTTTCTCTCATCGCTTACAGAAAGACCGTTCCAGATGCAGTCGATAGTACCTGCGTTGAGATCCTGCTCCTTGGTATCCCAGTTTACGTTATAAGTTTCCAGCTTGATGTCAAGTCTCTTGCAGACTTCTTCTGCGAGGTCGATGTCAAAGCCTACGATCTTGTCGTTCTCATCGGTGTAGCCCATTGGCTTGAATGTTGCGTCAAGACCTAGCACGAGCTTGCCTGCGTCATTGACCTTTTTGAATGAATCATCGTTTGAAGCAGAGCTGCTTGAGCCTGATTTGCTGTCGCTTGTGCTTGATGAGCTGCCGCAGCCGACTGCAAACAGCATAGATGCTGCCAGAACAATGCTTGCTATTCTTTTGGTTATGCCTTTCATAATTACCTGTCCTTTCTTCATATCACGCCTTTTAGCGTTTTGTGCAGTAACATAATATCACAAAAACGGCTGTATGTAAAGCTTTAGCAGCGATTTTCGGGATTATTGGCAATTTAATCTGCACCTTTTCAGCTTATTTGCACATATTGCACAAGCCGCTTTGAACCGTCTGCGAAACAGGGCGCTGTAATTTTTCGTAGGATAACCTGCCGCTTCTTGTCCAAAAAACAGGACTATACAAATATATTAAATCACAGCCGTCTGAACATGAACGGGGTCAAAAAACGTACAGATGTTGAAAATTTTAAAGATTTTGACCGTGTACGGGTTGAAAAGCAGGGGTTTTTAACATTTTCAACCGACTTTTCAACAAAAAATCATGCGGCGGTCAAAGTTTTCAACTGTCCAGAAAAATTCCTGTTACCGTTTTGTAACCTCCGGTTACAGCGCAAAAATGTCGAAAATGTGTTTTAGATTTTCTGAAAACAAAGCCTCCCAAAAGCCTCTTTCTTCCATTCTCTGACCTCTTATTTCTAACTTATAAAAGGGAAAGAGACTGTTGAAACCAACAGCCTCTCTCCCTGAAATGAAGTATAATTATGAAAAAGAAAACGAATCGTGCTTGTTCATACCGCTGACCTGTCGTCAGCTCTTCGGGAAATATATATCAATGTAATAATGTAGATTGACAGGAGCTTTCAAAAGTTCTTTTGACATTTGCCTAAATTCCTCTGCGGTGTCCCTGTGACCTTGGATATATATTAACCTGCTATTATGAAAATCCTGTGAAAGATACACGAAAGTATGCTGAAAACCTTTTTGCGCTTATTTGCCGCTTATAGCCTGCTGGAGCGCTGCAACGCCTATGCCTGCTCCGCCGAATGTATAAAGCTGAGTAAAGCCCTTACCTGAAAGGTAAGCTTTCTGTGAAGCTGACAATACTGTGTCGGCGATAACGACAGGAGCTTTATTCTTTGCTGCGAGAACGCCGCCTGCGAGCGCATCAGGGAAATTCTGTCCTGTGGTAACGCACACGCCTTTTCCTGTGAGCGTTCCCGAGAAGAACTTATTAACTTCAAGGCAGGTCTCATATCTGTTTGCGCCTGCGATCCTCTTGACTGTGCCGTAAGCAGCGAGGGTCGTTTCAGCCTGAGCGCCGATAGCACCCGTTCCGCCTATGACATAGATGTTCTTTACAGTATCCTTTACCTGATCCAGATAATACTTTGTAGCGCTGTCGAGCGTACCCGACTTATCCATATACAGTATCGGAGCATTCTTTGCAGCTGCAACGCTTCCGACAGCAAGGGTATCCGCATAGTTGAGCGCATATGCAACGAACACGTCAGTCGGACCTTTTCCTCTTGCTATATCGAGGTTTGCTGCAACATATACCGAAGTACCGTAACGGTTATCAGAAAGGCTGCTGTGGATCCTGAACGTACTCAGACCTCTTGCTTCAAGAGTGCTGTCAATGGTCTTTGAGATAACGCCTTCACCGCCGATGATATAAGCCTTCTTTGCGCCCAGGCGCTTTATCTCTGTGAGTGTAGTTTCTGTGATTATATCCTTGCTCGTAAGAAGTATAGGAGCATTGTAAGCGCTTGCGAGAGGCGCTGAAACGAGTGCATCTGCATAGCTATCGCCCGAAGCGATTATAACTGTATCAGCACCGCTTGGGAAAGCCGACTGTGAAACGAGTACAGCCGTTGAGTACCTGTTCGGACCTGCAAGCACGGTAGTCTTGAGGTTCGACGGAGTCGGTGGCGGTGGCGGTGGCGGTGTCTCTGATTTAAGTGTTGTAACATAGCAAGCGTCAGAATAACCGCCTATTACCGATGTTGAACCGTAGGTCTTATCAGCACCAGGATTGAAATAAGCGCTGACTTTGATCTTATGTTCAGTTCCCGGCTGGAGACCGCTGAATGTATATGAAGTATCATAGCAGTATCCGCCGTACTTGTTGTCGAAATACAGGCAATAGCCCGAAGCGCCGCTTACGGCGTCCCATTTGACTGTTATGCTTGTCTGGGTGACTGCCGAAGATGCAACGCCCTTAACGACTGTGTCAACATCATCAGGCTTTTCGGTAGTTACCGTAAACGCATCGGAATAACCGCCGAGTACGGAATCCTTGGTATATTCCTTGCTTGTATCCTTATTGAAATATGCACTTATCTTGATAGTATGCTGTGAAAGCGGTGCAAGATTTTCAAAGGTATACTCTGCACTGCTGCATGTTCCGTAATACTTTCCGTCAAAGTAGATGCAGTAGCCTGCTGCACCGTTGACGCTGCTCCATCTCACGCTGAAGCTCGTAGATTTAACTTCAGTAGTTCTGATATTGGTTACCTTCAGCGGCTTTACCCTGACAGAGTCGGAAGCTGCTGAATAATAATACTCACCATCTTTGATATTGTATGAACGGATATAGTATTCTCCCTCGTTGCCGTTTCTCGGCAGCGTGTAGGTCAGCGCAGTAGTTGTTGCTATCTGCTTGACATTACCCGAATCGTCTTTTCTGTAAATGATGTATCCTATGGTATTTGACGTAGCATCCCATTTAAGCACGATATTGTTCACGCCTGCGGAGATCCTGAAATTATGATTACCCGAAGGCATTATCTCATCGACATACCTTACGTCCTGATCGGTGCAGGTAGAATATACTCCGTCGACCTTGCGTGTGCTGTTGAACTGCCACATATTATAGTCGCTGGAATAATTGGTATTGGTCGTATAATGTGCGAGCCATATATCATATTTCTTTTCCAGCTTGGACATTTCTATTTCCCACTCGAACCATGACTTGCAGGAAGTTATTCCGCTGTCGTAGCCACCCTGATTGATAAGGTCGCAGTAATAGCTGCAAAGCTCTGCCTTCTCGTTCTTTGAGAGCTTGGCTGCGCAAAGTCTTCCCGGATTGCCGTTCCAGTCATATGCAGGCTCAATATCAAAGTATACAGGCATTTCAAGCTTTCTGCCAGCGATCTTTTTCAGTGTGATCTGAGCCTCCTGCTCGACCTCTTTTTTATTAACGGCCTGAGTATAAAAATATGCTCCTACAAGAAGACCTGCTTTATGCGCATTATCAACATGCTCCTCAAAGCGTGAGTCCTCAATGATCGTTCCTGCATCGCCGTAGCCTCTTGCGCCTGCACGGACGACTACAAAGGAATAGCCCTCTTTTTTTACCTTTTCAAAGTCGATGTCGCCGTTATAAACAGAAACATCTATTCCGTAAAGCTTGTTGAAGGAATTGAATCTTTCCTGATGAGTTACCAGGG
Organism: uncultured Clostridia bacterium; assembly: GCA_947307175.1. Classification (GTDB taxonomy): domain Bacteria; phylum Bacillota; class Clostridia; order Oscillospirales; family Ruminococcaceae; genus Hominimerdicola. The sequence goes on along the minus strand of CAMZIK010000197.1, from coordinate 717 downwards.
AACTGAAATCGGTAACACCGATCTTACTCTGATTCTTCACAAACTTTATGTATGAAGGGTCATCGTTTATATCTATCCCTTCAGTATAATCCTCTAAATATTCATTATCCAGATCCAGGCTGACAACTGCTACTCCGCTTTTTGTATGTACGCCTGCTTTGGCTGTTCCTGCAGCAAGTGCAGGTATCGAAGCCTGAAGACAGAGCGCCAGAGCGCAGACCGAGCCTGTCAATCTTTTGAAAATGCTCATTTCTGACCTCCGTATTGACAATTACACAAAAAAATCTACTTATAAAACGAGATTTTAATATATTATAACAAATCAAAAGCCCCGTGTCAATACGGCAAAACGACGATTTGTCAACATTCTGTAACCTTTTGCTTGTAGGTTTTTCGCAATTTAATTCTTTTTTAAATTTCTCAGCTAAGTGTTGGACAAGGTAGATTTTTCCTGCACAAGATATAGACGGTGCGGCAAAAAATTGGTGAGAAGAAAAACTCCCTTAAATTAATAAAAAATTTTCAAATGCCGAAAAATAAGATGTTTTTTGAGCTGATTTTTTTAATTGTCCGTCAAAATGCCCACATAATTTTTGGAAGCAATAGGGTATGTACAAAGCGGTGAAAATGTGGTATACTGACAATAAACAATATAATAAGAAAAATCAGAATTTACCGCAGCAAACCTGTCGAATAATTGAGGGAAACCCTTTTGAA
>CAMZIK010000196.1 GCA_947307175.1 uncultured Clostridia bacterium | reverse complement strand
TTATCCATTCCACCTGCATAGCAGGTGGTTTTTTTATTGGTATAAAAAAACCGCCTGATTGCTCAGGCGGTCTACCATCAGATTACATTTGCAATTTCAGAAGTGTCATTTTCCAGCTACAGCTTTCACTTTTTCTTTCCGAAAAATATATCGAGTACGGTATCGCAGAACGCTTTAACAAGCAGAAAGCCGATGACTATTGCAAGTATTCCTTTAAGCATTTGCATGACCTCCTTGAACAATTTTAAATCACATCAGATCATCAAGTTTTCGTTTAAGCATATCTATTCTTTGCACAAGATCAGCATACTCGGTGAACGCTGAAACTATCTCGTCGTCATTTTCAAATTTCGGGCGGACTTTATACTTAGAGTTGAGCATAAATTTCTTTTCGGTGTCTGCAAACCTGACAGTTATCCTATCAACATCCTGCTCAACGACCACGCCAGTTCCGTACGATTTGAATTCGACCTGAACATCGATCAGCGAGATGTCAGAGTATTCAGAACACGCATTTTCAAGGTCGCCGATCTCCGCCTGGATCTCATTGATCTTTTCGAGGCGTTCTGCTTCAAGCCTTGCAAGCTCCTCGGCAGATACTTCAGGCTTTATCTTCTTTTTGATCGTCTTTCTTGTAACAGGCTCAACGAGTCCTTTATAGAAATTATACGCCTTGCAGCAATACATCAGATCAAACGCCAGAAGATGCAGACTATCATCTTTATAGCATTTATCAGTCAGCCTTACAAAATGCTTTTCCAGCAAAGTCGTATGTTCTTTCAGGGCATTAACTATCTCCTCACAGAGTGCGTAATAGTTAGGCAGGCTGAAACAAGTTCCCGAGCCTATATCAAGACCGAACTCAGTGTACTTTGCCATTTTTGATGCCTCTGTGCTTTTGAACACGAAGTTTCTTTCAGGCGCATTGACTGCGAGGAAAACAGATGCAGAGTGCCTGTCCTGCTTATACGACCAGTTGCCGTGAAAGTATTTCTGACGAAGCAATTCATATCCGTCAAGGAAACGATCCATATTATTCTGAACATCAGCTATGCTTTCGGCGGGTGCGAACAGGACATCATTAAACAGCGATTCGACCGTCTGCGGCTCTTTCTCCCACAGCTTGATAACACCCGTGCTTGGGTGCATACGGCTGTTGTCGATGAACAGATCAAAGTCCTTCTTGGCGGCAGTAAATCTATCCACAAAGTTGCCAAACGCCGATTCAGGCTTGTTCCATTCATCCTGCCATGTCTTAAAAGCACGCCATTTGAAAAGCTCGTCATGCTCCTCGTTGTAGAGCATATCGATATTCGATTCATACCTGTTTATCAGCTCATGAAGATTGTCGTAATTCATAGTATCCTCCGATCATGGATCATAACTCATTAAAGTTTATTATGGTTATCAGCTATCGAAGAACCTAACGCTCTGATTTTTAAGTATAACATATACCCAAAAGTTTGCGGTGACTTTTTTTGGACAGTTAGTAACATCAGTTTACAAAGGTTTTGATACTGATTCGTTTATATGAGACCAATATCATCTGGCTGTAATGTTTTTACGTTGCGTTTCTGATAGTCGCAAGGTGCTTTGGCATAGAGCCGATGATCATCTTTTTCTGCTCATCGTCCCAACAGAAATAGATGCGGATAAGCTCCTCAGCCTGATTGCCTCGCTTTATGTGCTGGTCAAGAGTATACTGCTTTCCGCCGTTCGTAACGGTGTAGTCCTCACGGTGCAGCTTTATCGCTTCCTTGCCGCAGCCCTGAACGTTCCATTTTCCATGCTCGGCATAAAGGTCAAGTTCATCCGCTGAAAGCTTTTGCTTGCGGTATTTCGCATATGCAGACAGATAAACTATGCCGTCGCACAGGGTGAACAGGTCAAGCGCTCCGCTGTATTTTCGCATCTCGCTTTTCGCGCGTGATGTGACTATTATCTCATCTGAAAAATATTGTTCTATCCATTCGCAGACATCGTTCTTGTTCGCAGGGAACGATGCCGCAAGCTCATACTGCCGCTGATAGAACGAAACAAGTTCACTGCTGCGCTTGTAGGCTTCGTCCTTTTGAGACATCGTTGCGGCAAGCTTTTCGTTTTCTTCTGTCTTTTCCTCAAGGTCATTTTCAAGCTGCGCTGCCCTTTTCTGAAGCTGTCTGATGCTTGCAGCGGTCAGGCTCATATCCGTCTGCTGCTGGGTAAGCTCCCTGACCTGCTTTTTAAGCTCGTCCCTTTCCATTTTATAAAGCTCACATCGCTCCTCAAGCGACGTGGTCATCTTGCGTTTAGAGTGATACTCTTTCTGCTTTGCTTCATAGCAGAACATCACATTTCCGTATTTAAAATTTCTGCGCTTTGGAAGCTCGGCAGAGGACGTGTACAGCTCTTTGAGTGCCGTCTGCATATCCTTGCCGTACTTATCATATGTAAGCTTATCTATGACCTGCCTGCCCTGAACAGTAAGTATCTCACCGTGACCGAGAGTTATCTTTGTCTTGTTTGTGACTTGCTTGAAAAAGCCTTCCTGCACAAAAACGACGATCGCAAATCCAAGCAGCTTGTTGGCAAGTCTGACATAGTCTATCACAGGAAGCTTTTCCGCAGCGGTCGCTTTCGCAGGAAGCGGTGCAGGCTTACTTTTCTGCTTCTTTTCCTTTTTTTCAGGGATAACCGAGCATTTGTACTGGAGCAGTTCGGGCGAAATGCTAAGTCTCTGTTCGGGAATGTCCGCCATACCCGTGAGCTTATATTGACTGATACTCAGCGGAGTCGCAGGCGGCAGAATATTCTCTGCAACAGGCTTGCGAACTTCACTTGCGGTATCGGCAATAAGTATCATTGGCAGGCTGCGTTCGGGGTCGTCAAAAATGCTGATAAAGCGTTCAAGCTCGCCCTTGCTCGTCACCCTGAGCGGTTCGCCGTCAAGGATAAATCCGCTGTGGCGCAGTGTAATGTCAGGATTTTCGGCAAGCGCCCTCACCAAGCGTGGACGGAACACCTCGCAGTCCTCGGTGTTATCGGCAGGCTCTGAACAGATAGTTCGCACGCCGACCTCAACGCAGTCGGTCTGTCTGATGAACGCAATTTCCGTAGTGAACGTTCTTCCGTTGACAGGCAGGCGCTCTTTTTCCGTGCCGGGATTAGCACCCATATCAGGCTCAACGATGCGGAAAGACCACGCCCTCGGCTCGTCGATATAAATGACCTCGATGTGAAAGCCGCCGTCATAGCTGAAAGAGGTTATTTTATCATCGGGGAAAAGCGCATAGTCCTGCGGCTTAGGAGTGTCAATTTCAGGCGGAAGCTCGCCCTGGTCGCTCAGACGAGATCTTATCCACCGCATAGTTTCAAGGATACATATCTTGAAAACGCCCTCTGCATCGGTCGCTGGCGAATCTGCAGCAGCGTAGAACTGATAAGTTGGATAGCTTTTCAGCGTATGGACTTTTGTTGTGATATAGGTCAATCTTCTCGCCTCCGTTTCAAATATCCTATACCACATTATAGCACAAATTAAGATATTTTTCAAGGTGCGCAGCAGCTTTTGCAGCTGATCGCAAAGACCGTGTTGAGCTTTTCACGCTTCTGTATTGTACTGAGCTTTCTCATTTCCATTTTCTCACCTCCTTCAAATGGGCATAAGAAAACCGCCCTCGTGTGAAAGCGGTTCAGTCACTTATCAACTTAAAACTCTTTATGTGGGGAACATCTATGCCAATAAAGCAATCTCCAACATAGAGTTCTATTTCATCTTCTCCAGAAGATGTGTCTTCTTTATCTTCAAACCCTGTTAGTTTGCCTCTATATATCTTACCGTCTGTAGATAATACCTCAATTTGTTTTTCAAAACAATCCTTAAAATCAAATATTGTCATATATGCTCACCTCTTTTTCTTCTTACTTGGATAATCAGGAACGATATGTATTCCGTTTTTACTGTAATGAATTTTAAAAACACTGGTTTTAGCGGTCGTTCCGGTTAATTGATTTACGGCAGTTCCAATATCTCTATCGTTATCAATAATTGTTTCTGTATTATCCCATTTTCCGTTGCGATCTAATTTGATAATACCTTTACCCTTGTGTTTGTTAACAAGCTCAGTGATATCATCATCTTGAACAGTTATATAAGACGGTCCGAACTTTCCTGCTACAGATAGTGTATTTTGACGGTCGATGTATTCCTTTGTTCCTATTCTATGAATTTTTTGTCGTGGAACTACTTTATCTGTAGGCATATTAGGAATGACCTCTTCTCGTATCCTACGAATTTCTTCTCGCCTTTTCTTCTGCTCTTTATCAGTCTGAATTATATCATCTTTTTCCTTGTCTGTCAACTCAGCGGCACTTGATTTTTCCCTGTCGCTATTCCTTTTCAGAACCTCTGTACCCTCATCGGAATTGGTCTTACCAATGAACTCACGCAGGTCTTTCTGCTTTTGTTTCAGCTACACAAAAAAGGCGCACATTTCTGCACGCCTTTTCGTCTGTATTCAGTTATACGCTCGCCTTAGCGATCTCTCTTACAAGACTGTCAGGAACAGCGCTGTCTCCGCCGAGAACAGTGATATTGTCGATTGTTCTCGTTCCGAGGTACTTGATCTGGCTTTCCTGCAGCGTTCCGTTCGCAAGGAACAGCGGGATCTTCCTCTGCGCTGCGAAAACGCCGCCTGCAAGTGCGTCAGGGAAATCAAATCCCGTAGCGATGCAGATTCCGTTTCCGGTCAGCACGCTCTTGAATTTCTTGTTGACCGCCACGCATGTCTCGAATCTGTTCTTGCCAGCAACTCTGACAACTGTGCTGCCGACTTTCAGACCCAGCGCCTTTGCAGCGTTTGCCATAATGTCGTCCTCAATGACTCCGCTTCCGCCGATAACGTAAGCGTTCTTCACCTTGCCCTTGACGGATTTCAGGTAAGCCTCAGTGTCAGCGTCAAGCTTTCCATTCT
>CAMZIK010000195.1 GCA_947307175.1 uncultured Clostridia bacterium | reverse complement strand
GAAATTGATGCTATACCGTCATAGATAAGCATAAACAGCCAATCAAACATTACATCAAATATGGCTCGGGCAGCTTCGCTTGTTACCACGCCGACTGTGTTATCCCATAACGACGAGATTCCGTCGCCGATCCAGTCTATGGCGTCACCGATCCAATCAAACATTGTTTTCCACCTCCTTGGGAACATCCGTCAGCCTGTAGAGGTTTGAGCTTGAACCGCCGTTATCACGAAGTCTCGGCTGTTTCTCTATAAGTCCCTTTTCAAGAAGCTCATGGAGAGCCCTGAATACTGTTCTTCGGCTAAGGCTCAGGTCCTGAGCTATTGTCTTGGCTGACGGAAAGCATTCTCCTTTCTTATTCGACCTGTCGCACAGGTAGCAGTATACTGTCACTGCTCTGTGCGGCAGACCTAAGTCATATATTCGTCTTTCAACATTCAAATGATCAACTCCTTTTTTCTGTCTTAATATTGGTTTTTTTGTGTTTTTCCGGAATCTCCTGCGGTTCAAAAGAGTTATCTACAGGTATCGGTATAGTCTTCTTCGGCTGCGGATACTTTACCGTAACCTCTCTCATCAGCTCATCTCGCTCCATGTAGGTGACTATTCGCGCCGCTTTATCAGGTAGCAGGAACGGTTCTCCGAATTTTATTCCCCATTTGAAATACAGCTTCAGCTTGCTTATCATGGGATGTGTTCCGGTCTTCATAACTATGAACTGACCTTTAGGCATACTCTTTAGCTCGTCTACAGTCATGAGAGGTCTGCCCATCATCTGTATGGAGCGTGAATGCTCCTTTCCCAGCGATACCGAACCTGACTGAACAGTTTGTTCTCCCAAGGCTTTGGACAGCACCTCTGCCGACTGCGACTGCGGTGCAAATCCGCCGAATATGGTGAGCTGAGTGTTATCAGTGATTATCTCCGAACCTTCCTTGCCGTATTTCTGCTCAAGCTGTGCGAATGACTGTATTATTGCTACTATGGATATTTTACGGCTTCTACCTGCCGAGAACATGGCTTCAGCTCCCTCTATCTTGGGGAAGGTGCCGAACTCATCACAGTAGAACATTACTCTGTTCGGCAGTGCGCCGCCGTGTTCATCGGCGATGACAAGTATCTCTCGGTATAGCTGCTGTATCAGCAGGCTGACCATGAAATATTTCGACTGATCTTCCTCGGGAAGTATTATGAATATAGCGGACTTTTCGTTACAGAAGCGTTCTGCGTCTATTGCCGTTCCGAAGCACAGTATTTGCTCCATCTCGGAGTCCAGAAAGCTATTCAGTCGGGATAAGGCTGTACTCATTACCGACAGCATCGCCTGATCTGCTGAGTTCAGAGCCGCACCTGCCAGCCACTTTGCTTTGTGGTCACTCGGCAGGAGTTCCATCAGTTTGGTAAAATACATTGGCGGCTTGTCCTTAGCATTCTTCGCAGGCGGCTTTGCTATGAGGTCCTGTATCAGCTTGAATACCGACACGATGTGCCTTTCGTTTTTCTCACCGAACTCAGCTAAAAGCAGTATTATCGATGATAACAGTCCCTCCGCCGCATCATAGAAGAATGCGTTCTGACCGTAGTTTGAGCTGTCACCACCGCCGATATTGATTATCGTCTTAGCCGTTATCTTTGCGTATTTCTCGGCTTTTGCCTTAGCTGAAAGATTGCTTTTATCCCTCAAATAAATATCCATGTACTTGTTTACTAAGTGCAGGATATTGTCCTCGTCACTCCTGGTCGGATTTCTGAGGTCAAGCACCGACACGTTGTATCCATAGCAGTTTTTGGCTATATTTCCGTAGTTTCGAGCTATGTCTCCCTTCGTATCCGTTGACAAAAACGACATTCCTGATGCAAGGCAGAACTCTATGTTCGGATACAGAAAATATGCCGTTTTTCCGACACCTGCTGCACCGATCATAAGGCTATGAACATCTCCTGTATCAACAAGAGCTGTTGTATTCAGCTTTCCGTGACATCCGATCACCGTTCCCTGCACTTTCGGCAGGTCTTTTCCTTGCCTCCACAGTTCAGGCTCGAATGGCAGAGAGACAAAAGTCTGCCTTATCTCCGGCTTGGTTGCCCACCTTGCTGTTCCATGCTGTCCGTCACCGACTGCTTTTGACTTGATACTGTTTATTCCGCGGCTGTCGAGTACACTTACAACTATTGCAAAAATTATCAGACACGCCGCCATTAATGCTAACAGATAAATTTTCTTATCATCCACTACTACACTTCCTCTTTTGCTATGTTAATAATTAGTTACTTGTATACTTAATATATGCCTATGACATATTGACGCGCCCCCTATGACAATGAAGGAAGCGGAGATAGCTCCGCTTCCTCGTCCTGGTCTTCATTTTCGGTCATTTCTTCCGCAGGTGCGGTGACCATATCTGTCTCTGTTTCAAATTTTACTGCACAGTCTGCAAGTTCATAGAGTCGCTTGGCTGTTGCTATGGACTGCTCATAGGTCCTTGCAGGCTGTTTCAGGTCACTGAGCACCTCTTTCAGCTTATTGCTCAGATCTCTGCATTTAACATCGATCCTTGCCTTATCCTTGTATGCTCTGTATTCCTTTCTCAGCTTTGCCTTGAGTGCGGAATGTGCCTTGCTCTCGTCTTTTACACGCATGAAAAAAGCCGAGCCTGCTAATGCATACTCGGCGAGATATCTGTATTGTCCGTTCTTATACGCCATTTTAAGCTGTGAGGACAGCTTATCGGGACGGCATGGGTAATATCCTATATTATCGACGTTTCCATAGAACGTCTGCTTTCTTTCATGCGGCACTGCAACTATCGCAGGCTGACCGTTTCGTGCTTTCAAATCCTCATTGAAATCCTTGTTGGTAGGATATATCCTCGTAACATTGGTATATCCTCGCTCCCGAAGCAAGTCATTGAGCCTGTCGTATGCATCGATACCGCCCTCGTCATTATCGGTACAGATAACGATATGCTCTATGTTATCGTGCAGATCCAATGCTTTCAGCACAGCAGACTCATACACTCCGTTCATTGCGATGTAACTGTGTTCCTGCCAGTTTTCATGGTGGAGTGTGATATATGACAGCATATCTATCGGTGCTTCAAAAACGTATAGCCTGCCTGATGTGCCGTAGTGTGCAAAGCTGTAATCGGTATCCGAGCCTTCGACGGTTATACGGAAGGTCTTTCCGTAGCTGTTGGTAGACCGCTTGTGCGCCTGTCTCGGAATTCCATTTTCATCGAAACCTACGAATACAGCATTATGATGCTCCGAGTCCTCATATATCTTTCCTTCCTTTGCGAAGAATGATACTACCTCGGGAGCGATATATCGCTGTTTGATAAGATATGCGTATACTCTGTTCATTGCCTTGTTCTTAGGCGGAAGAGTGAATTCCTTTTTAGGCTCTGGTGCTGTCTCAGGGACACTTCTTGCAAGGGGAGATACTGTATATCCCAGCAAATTCTGTACAGCATCCGTGAAGCTCATACCGTAGAAATACTGCATGAACTTGATAGCACCGCCGCCGGTCTGGTTCTTGTGATCAAACCATGTACTGCCGGACATAGTTATACTGTCGTGTCTGCCGCTGCCATCGGTATATATGAGCTTATACTCACGTCCTACCTTTTCAAGTGTTTCTCCACGACTTCGCAGAAAGTATTCAAGATCCACGGAGTTTGCCATGACTTTCTGTTCATCCGTGAATGGTATATATGGCATAGTTTCACCTCCGTCAGTATTCCACCTTTTCCGCAAGCTGTTTTATGAGTTCTGAGAAACTCTGCCTTTCGGTCATATCGGTTGACAGGAGCTGTCCGGATATTACGGTCAGCTTATGGTCCTTGAGTACGGAGTACGTTTCTGCGTACCCGAACTGAGTTGACATTCCATCCGACTTCTGTATTGCACCGTATCGCTGATACTTTCCTTTGGATACTACGCTCGTTATCATACGGTAGTTTGTATTGAAGTCTTCAGCGTTTATGCCTTTCATGCAGCCTTTGATCTGCTCGTAGCTGTAATCGCCGTATCTGCAAAGGACATTTTCAATATCATTCTTCAGACTACTCGCTGAAATATCCATTACGGAGACTTCGATGACACCTCCGCCGTTCTTACCCTTGACTATTATTTTTTCTGTTCCGTTCTTTGCACTTTCGCACTCAAAATCAGACTTTTTGATAACTTCATCGGTAATGCCTGCGGTATCCTCAAACTTTATCTGAAAGCCGAGAAATTCAGCTATAAAGGTGCACTGCTCGAGCTGCCTTCTTTCTTCCTCAGTCATCGGAGGTTCGGTGGGAGCTTCTGTTGTCTCAGCTACCGTTGTCGGTTCTGCAGTAGTAGTCTCCGTAGTAACAGGTACTGTCGTTACGGTCGTATCTATAGCAGGCGGCTTTATAGTGCCGCAGCCTGTTAAAGCTGCGGCAATTAAAATGACGGCTACTGCCGCCTTTATGTTATTCTTCATATTGCACCTCCATTAAGTGAGCGATATATTCAGTTCTTCATCTTCAGATAATTCCTGTTCTGCGAAACAGGACAGGTAATCATCAACTGTTTCCGACAAAGCAGAATAGTCACTGTCGGTTGGCTTGTATCCATACCAGTTGATGTCATTGCTGTCCTTCCAGATATACGGAGACTGGATATTGGAATATATCTTCTTATTGCCGATAATATCGCCAATCCCCATAAGCTGGGTATCGATAGGTCCTTCACTCTTGTTGAAGAGTTTCAGCCGAAGTGAGTTGTAGTGGTTGGCTACGATACCTGTAATGAATTCTAACTTACCCGTAACGTCATCGGACAGCCTGAAAACGCAAGATTGACCGACAAACTTGGGGTTATGAATGTATTCGCTCCTGTCGGTTATCTTTTTAAGTTCGTCAGTAAAGAAGTTCATATATGTTCACACCTTCTTTCTCATCAGAGTATCGTCCATACATACAGCGGAGCTGTAAGGGAAAAGAGCAGACCGCCGAAGATAATGGCGATAGGAGTCCACTCAAGTGTTCCATGC
>CAMZIK010000194.1 GCA_947307175.1 uncultured Clostridia bacterium | reverse complement strand
GCCCTCGACATACTGCCCTACGGGCAGTTTGCACCATTTTTTTACGAGAAAAAGGTGGACGAAAAAACCTGTTTTGTTGACAGGTTATTAAAGTTTGATTAGAACTGTAAATTCTGATTTGTCTTATTAGTTTTATCTGATACGGACAGGGGAGAGGGCGGGAACATAATTGTAAAATATGGCTTGGAACCATTGATTTTTTTTAAGATATATGATATAATGCTTACAGAACATCAACACTTCGTTTTCGCATACCCATTGATTCGTCAGCATATGCCGGCAGAAAGGAAACTGCTATATGGATCTTAACGACTTTAAACGGTTTGCAGATATGTATAAGCCTGTGACGAGCATTATCTCGGTAGAGAAAAAACCGGGCGGTTTCGGCGATATACGCATTGTTACGGGAAATGATGCGTATATTGATGTTGCTGCACGTTTCAGGTCACTTGGCGTTAAATATGATGATCTTGTTGAGTTCATTCCGAATTCGCTTTACGACAGATACATGCAAAAGGATCTGCACTTTGAGGATTTCTGCTACCGCTGTGCTGTGCTGGGAGAGACGCTGCACACATACGTCACTCCGAAAAATCTGCCGTTCTGGATAAACGTTACTATGGTGCCTCTCAAGTCGGACGATGAGAACATCGGATACTGCGCTTACGTTCAGGAATACACCAAAGCGCCTGAGGTAGGCAAGATGTTAGATGTTTCGCCTGATGTGTTGTCTCAGGTGCTGAGTACCTGTATCAAGCTGCGTGGAACGGAGAACTTCTATGCTACGGCAAATGAGGTCATAAAGGATATACGTGATCTCTGCGATGCGGATCACTGCTGCATACTGCTTTCGGATTTCAAGCAGAGGAAATGCTCGGTGCTTTGCGAGGCGCTGAGCGACCACACGAACCTTATCTCGATGATGAACTATGTCGATGATAAGTTCTTTGACATTGTGGAAACGTGGCCTGCGACTATCGAGGGTGCGAGCTGCTGCGTTATAAGCAAGCCGCAGGACTGGAAGGTCTTCAAAAAGAAGAACCCTGTCTGGCACAAATCGCTTTCTGATGCGGGCGCTAAGAGCCTTGTGCTTTATCCGCTTAAAAACCGTGATGAGACGGTCGGTTTCATATGGGCGATAAACTTCAACACGCAGCACACTCCGAGGATAATTGAGATGCTGAATCTGGCGACTTATTTCATTGGTTCGGAGATAGCAAACTATCAGCTGCTCGACAAGCTTGAAACGATGAGCACGATGGATATGCTCACGGGAGTTTTCAACCGTAATGCGATGAACAGGCGTGTAGATGAGTTCGCAGAGGACACGGCGGCTGCCAGGTGCAGGGTCGGGGTGGTCTTTGCGGATCTGAACGGACTTAAAAACATAAACGACAATCAGGGTCACCACGCAGGAGATCTGCTTTTACAGAATGCTGCAAAGGTGCTGAGGGAGCAGTTCCCTGAGTGCGAGATATACCGTGTGGGCGGCGATGAGTTCATGATGATAACGACGGAGCTGTCACAGCAGGAGCTTGAACAGAAGGTGGAAAAGCTTCGTGAGGCGGCGGCTAAGGTCGACGGGCTGGCGTTCTCGGTAGGTATATGCGTGGACACGGTGGAGAACATACACAGGGCTATGAGCGATGCTGATGCGAAGATGTATGAGGACAAACAGCGGTTCTACGAACTGAATCCTGAACTGAAAAGGACGGACAAGGAGCAGTAAGGCTGCAGCGAAGCGGACATGAAATTGAATGATCAAAACCATCGGTATGAGCCGGTGGTTTTTCTTTTTTGGAAGCGCAAAGACGGGCGAGGCCTATTGATTTTTGTTAAGGATTATGGTATAATGCAGATGAATTGTTAATGTATTTTACTTTAGGGGTCTAAGGAGGAGAAAATATGATCAGGAATCTGTTCAAAAAGATAACGGCGGGTGCGCTGGCACTTATGATGCTGGGCACGGCTGTACCTGCGGGAAGCGATTTCACGGGGGTGTTCGGCGGGTCGGAGATAACTGCGAGCGCAGAACCGAACAGCCAATATACGATCGTTTTCGATGCAGGCGGCGGAAGCGGAACGATGAAATCGGTGACTGTATATAAAAATGAGACGTATCTATTCCCGAAATGTACTTTTACTGCGCCAGAATACAGTGTTTTCAGCTATTGGACAATGACAGGTGTTGACGGTATCTTTTATCCCTACGGAAATGAAGAGCCGCCTAATGAGGTAAAGATAGCGGAGAACTGTGCAACGGACGGCATTATAACCGTTACGGCGCACTGGAAGGAACAAAAATGCGGCGACACTGCCTGGTGGGAGTTTGACAAGGATACGGGCAAGCTGTCGATAAACGGCACGGGTGCGATGTACGACTATGATTCTGTTGCAAGACCGTGGTTTAAGGATATCAAATCTGTTGAGATCTCGGCGGGAATAACTCATATCGGCAAACATGCTTTTTGGGTTTCAGATTATCTTGAGACAGTGACATTCGCTAAGGGCAGCAAGCTGGAAACGATCGGAGAATCAGCATTCTATCATTGCAAAAGTCTCAGTTCCATAAATCTCCCAGAAGGTCTGACAACGATAGGAAACTTTGCTTTTTACAATAACGAAAGACTCAGCGAAATCGTTATCCCAGCATCTGTTACATCTATCGGTGAATATGCATTTTCCGATTGTTTACAGCTTGAAGATGTGTCCTTTGGCGAGAACAGCAAGCTGGAAACTATCGGATATTGTGCTTTCCAGTTATGCAGCGCCCTAAATTCCATAAACCTCCCCGAAGGTCTGACAACGATAGGAGATCATGCTTTTTTACGAAACGAAAGACTCAAAACAGCCGCTATCCCTGCATCTGTTACATCTATCGGTGAATATGCATTTTCCGATTGCTTCGAACTTGAAACGGTGACCATTGGCAAGAACAGCAAGCTGGAAAGAATCGGTAGGAAAGCGTTTTATAACTGCTATAGCTTGTCAGATATATACTGCTATGCGAAGTCAACGGTAGATTGGGATACTGAAGATACCAGTGACTGCTTCAAGCCTGACAAGGGAACGGTCTGCCATGTGCTGAGAAGCGAGCTTGGGGGCTTTGAAGCAAAGGGATTGAACCTGACTTTCAAGGGCGACCTGAACTGCGGCGACAATGCTTACTGGGATTTTGACGAGGAGACGGGCACGCTGACTATCACGGGAACGGGCGACACTTATGATTTTACCGTTTCATCAGGAAACACGAATGCGCCGTGGAACGCATACAGAGACGAGATAACTTCGATAGAGATAGCCGAGGGCATCACAAGGATAGGAAACTATACTTTCTACGGTATTTCGGGGCTGACCTCGATAACTATTCCGAGCAGTGTCAAATCTATCGGCAGATATGCGTTTTCCCAGTGTTCCAAGCTCGAATCGGGGAATTTTGAAGAAGGCAGCAAGCTCGAAACAGTTGCTGATTATGCGTTTGCAAAATGTGAGAAGCTCAGAAAAATCGTACTGCCTGAGGGTCTGACGACCATAGCTGAAAATGCGTTCAGTCAGTGTTCTTCCCTTTCCGCTGTAACTATTCCGAGCACAATTACAAGCATAGGTAAAAATGCATTCTATTACTGCGGCAATCTGTCGGATATTTATATGAATGCTGACGACACCACGGCTATTACATGGAGCTCGTCAATACTGGAGTTCAAGAAAAACAAAGGGACAAAATGCAATGTTCCCCGTGGAACTCTTGAAGCGTACCAGACGAAGTTCGGTGCGAAGAACCTGACTTTCGTGGAACACATCAGAAAAGTTACGGTCAACAATACCACGGGAGGAACTGTCAAGGCAGCTTCGCCTGCTGTGAATACTGTAAAGTGGGCTGTTGACGCAGAATGTCCGACAAATCCGAATGACGGATATGTCTATAAAACCAAATCCATTGATGCGGTCATAGGCGATACGGTCGAACTGAATGTCACCGCAAAGATAAATTATGCTGATTGGTTAATACTACTCGAAACGTGTGATGAGAACTTTGATGTTATATCAAATTTGATAAATAGTTCAACGTATGGTAAAGCATATGACAACTGCATAATGGAGCCGTATACAGTAAAAATATCGTATACGGGCGATGCAGTATCTGTGTACAGATATGCGGTCAGAGGTGTGACTATTAATTATTATGATAGACACCAATATTTTGAGTTTTTAACGCTGACTGTAAACTGGAGCGAGCCTGAGGATCCGCTTATGGCAGTACCAGGGAACGATGTTTTCCTGACACCGACCGCAGACACGGGCTACAAGTTCAAGAGCGTGACGGTAAAGGACGCTGAGGGCAATAATGTGGCGGTTACGGACGGCAAGTTCACGATGCCTGAGAGCGATGTGACGGTGACACCTGTATTTGAAAAGAAAAAGTACACTGTTACGTTCTATGACGAGGACGGGAAGACGGTTCTTAAAACTGGGCAGGTGAAGTACGGGGAGCTGCCGACAGCGCCAGCTGAGCCGACAAAGAAAGCGACGGCGAAGAACACTTACAAGTTTGCAGGGTGGACACCTGAGATAGTGAAAGTCACGGGTGCGGCGAGCTACAAGGCGACTTACAAGGCGACTGTTAGAAAATACACGGTGACGTTCTATGACGAGGACGGGAAGACTGTTCTTAAAACTGGGCAGGTGAAGTACGGGGAGCTGCCGACTGCGCCAGCTGAGCCGACAAAGAAAGCGACTGCACAATACACTTACAAGTTTGCAGGGTGGACACCTGAGATAGTGAAAGTAACGGGTGCGGCGAGCTACAAGGCGACTTACAAGGCGACTGTTAGAAAATACACGGTGACGTTCTATGACGAGGACGGGAAGACTGTTCTTAAAACTGGGCAGGTGAAGTACGGGGAGCTGCCGACTGCGCCAGCTGAGCCGACAAAGAAAGCGACTGCACAATACACTTACAAGTTTGCAGGGTGGACACCTGAGATAGTGAAAGTAACGGGTGCGGCAAGCTACAAGGCGACTTACACGGCGACTGTTAGAAAATACACGGTGACGTTCT
>CAMZIK010000193.1 GCA_947307175.1 uncultured Clostridia bacterium | reverse complement strand
TTTGTGTTCGGTATTTTCTGTTCAAGACTTATGCTGGCATCTCTTTCCATGTTCAAGTTCCTCAGAAACCGCAAACTGTACGGAGGTGCTAAGATAGATGGATAATAAAGAAATCAAAGAGAGAAAGGTCCTGAAGGTCTTTGAAAAGCGCAAGATCTTCTATGCGATCTCCTGTACTCTCATAGCTGCATTCATTGCACTTACATTTATACTCAATCTCAACGTTGCGATCGAGTTCAAGGGCGGTACGATACTCACCTACTCTTATGAAGGCGATATAAAGACCGATGACATCGAAGATGTCGTAGCCGACACCGTTGAAGAAAAAGCAACAATCGTTCTCGGTGAGGATACCGCTTCAAATACAAGCACGATCAAGATCCAGTTCTCCTCAGACGAGGGTATCAGCGACGACAAGCAGAACAAGATAAAAACTGCACTGACCGAAAAATTCAAGGAGAACGATATAAAGGTCCTTGAAACTACCGACGTTGCCGCATCAAACGGTCTTGACTTCTTCCTCAAGTGTCTGGTAGCCTGCGCATTTGCAGCATTTATCACCATAATCTACATCGGCTTCAGATTCAGAAAGATCGGCGGTATCTCCGCAGGTGTGTTCTCCGTTGTAGCTCTTCTGCACGATATGGCAATGGTTTACGGCTGCTTTGTTGTCTGCCGTATCGACATCAACGCAAACTTCATGGCCGTTCTTCTTACGATCCTCGGCTACTCGATCAACGCTACGATCATTATTTACGACCGTATCCGTGAGAACGAAAAGCTTGTGGGCAACAAGATGGAGCTTGACCAGCTGGTCAACCTTTCGATAACTCAGACAATGGGACGTTCGATACACACCACTGTCACAACGGTACTTGCTATGGCGACTGTATGTATCGTATGCTTGATCGCAGGCGTTTCCTCGATCATCAGCTTCGCATTCCCTCTCATCATAGGTATGCTCGCAGGTGTTTACTCATCAAACTGCATCGCTCCTACACTTTGGGTAATGTGGGAAAAGCACAAGGGCAAAAAAGGCAAAGGCAGAGTTGCAAAGCACGCAAAGAAAGCCCAGAGAACTTAATACGAATTATAAAAGGGACTGCTTCATGCAGTCCCTTGTTTTTTATTCTTTTCGTTTCAGAAAGCCGCCTTGCTTACTGCTGAGTATACTCCTGCGGCTGTTCATAATACTGACCGTCATCATAGTATTCCTGCTGCGGCTCATAGTATTGTCCGTCATCATAATACTCCTGCTGTGGCTCATAATATTGTCCGTCATCGTAGTATTCCTGCTGAGTATATGCATCGTTCTGATAATACTGATCGGCATAACCGTTCTGATCTTCGTAGTATTGCTGCTGCGGATACTGCGGCTGCTGCGGATAAACCGTCGGAGTATTGTACTTTGTCTCTCCCCAGCTGTTGACAATTACGGTTTTCGCTTTGTTCTGCATTCCCGAAACGGCAAGCAGGAGCGAGCAGACAATTTCAAGACTCATTGATGCAATGAAAAGCATCTCCATAGTTCCCGGCTCTTTGTATCCTGAAATAAGAAAATGCAGATCACTGGTCTTTGAATAAGAACCGATCGCAAAAATCAGCCATACGCCGCTTATGATCGTCAGGATAATGCCATTCACCATGATCGGTATCGCACTTTCCGAATAATCGGCCTTCTTAAATGCATTGACCGAAACAACGAACAAATAAAGCTGAAAAGCGATCATCATTATCATGATAAGCATGTAATTCTCGTTGATGCTGTCATAGGCAGCCTTAAACGGTGATGTTTTGTAATCATACAACAAATAGAACGTATAGATCATGACGATCAGCGAGTCTAACATGCCGATAGCTCCTGCAATCTGCATCTTTGTGCTTCCTTTTAACATTTTGTTTGCCTCCGTTATATATTTATGCTGATATTATACAGCAAAAGTTTTGATTTGTAAAGCAAAAAGACCCGATGAACATCAGGTCTTCTGCCTCTCCCACATAAAGTTTTTGTTTTGTTCCGATATGCCGCTGCGGAGGTGTTTTGCAGCAGTATACCGTTACCCCAGGAAAGCTTTTGATAATTATTTGAACACGAACTTAGGACAGATGTAATTCTTCCTGTCCGCCGTGTTGTCAAACTCTGTTTCTTCTTTTTCGCCGATTGTCGAAAGAATGAGCAGCTGTGAACAAAGCAGATCAACAAGTGCAGTCAGTATCATGAATGTCTCGCTGAATTGACCGCCGACGATCCCAAGCCCACTCGTGTGATTCCTGATCGCCAGATATACCCACGCAGCACTCAGACCTGTCATTATGATGCCATTATTTCTGATCGCTGTGGAGTTTTCACGGCAGCCGTCCGACCTGAATGAAACAAATCCGCTGATGAGCTTGTAAAACTCAAATCCCAGCACCAGCGCCAGCTGGTATATATAGCCCGTGTATTCCGTCCCGAAGTCTTCTTTGCCGAAATGGATGTACAGATAAACCACATACCCCAGAGCCGCCGCAGTGTTCATAAGCATAGCAATGCTTATGGCTCTCATTTTCGAGATACCCCTTAACATATTGATGTCCCCTTTTTTCTTTTGTTCTCTCTTTTGTTTTTTATCTTGTTCAGCAATAATATATAGTTACTCCACTGAATGAAGTGTCTCCTGTAATAACTACGAACTTGCCGCTCTTAGCAGCGTTTCTTTCGCCTTTTTCCTCAACTCCGCCCATTTTGCAGCGAAGCAGGTTCTTTACTGTCCACTCCTTAGGGATATACAGCTCAACTCCCGAAAACTCAGCATTTAGTTTGATGCTTGCGGAATTGCCCTGAATAACGGCTTTGTCAAAGTATACCTTTGTTCCGCCGAACGAGCAGGTTATCTCGCAGTTTCTGAAATCCTCGCTGTTGATGTACTTGCTTGAGCCTGCGAAACGGGTGTTCATCTTCATCTCGCTGCTTGTCTCAGGCATTTTATCGTCTGTCCAGTTCTCTGAGCCTTCATACTTATCCATCAGCGTATCGCCGTTCCACGCTCTCTTCATCCATTTTATATTTCTCGGAACGAGCAGCGAGCAGCCAAGGCTGAGGAACAGTGCGCAGCCAAGAACGGGCCACGGTGTCAGGAATTCAAGTCCGAGCTGTTTGTCGAAAATGATTATCCATATCGCCACCGGGAAGAAAATGCACGAGAAGATAACGTGTACAAAACCTTCAACGAAAACAGGCACGAGCAGCAGTGCGAGCAGCACCTTGAGCATATCCACATCGTTTATCTCCGGGATAACTCCCGCCGCCTTGCAGATGATCGCCGCACCGACGATTATGAAGAATAAACCGAACAGAATATATTTTATGCTTGACTTCTTTTTCATTCTGCCTTCCTCCTTTGCATTTGTTCTATTTTGCTGTCATAGTCTTCTTCTTTCATCAAGCCGCTGTTTCATTGCTTTATAGTATATTCTCGAAACATAAACTATCTTCTGAGTTCCCATGAACCTGACCAGACTTGACGCTGTGATATTTTTCTCGACCGAGTAGACCATATTCAGATTGAGTATGGCAGATTTTGATACCCTCATAAAGCATCTCGGCAGCATTTCTTCAAGCTCATACAGCTTTTTCTTTATCGTAAAAACGTCATCTGCCGTGTGGGCATCTATGCCTGAAGGCGAGGTCTCAAAAAAGAGTATCCTCTCTACCGGCATATAATACTCGGTATTGTCCTTGAAAAATGACAGGTCTGACTGCTGAGACAGATCAGTCACGGCTTGTTGTATCCTGGCGGTGTTGCTGTCAAAGCGGCGGCATCTGATAACGACCTCATCTTCAGTGATGCTGTCGTCTATCTCTATCCTTACTTTCACATATCCACCTCCACTATCGACATTGTAATACAATGCCTTTCATTTGTAAATAGCTTTTCACCAACAGGTAATTTTTCAGACCTAACAGGTAAATAAAATCAGCTGTATGTTCAATTTCACAGAAACTCTGCAAGGCAGGAATACAGTTTCAAGGGGTCTATCGGCTTTGCTGCAAAGCCGTTCATACCTGCATCGAGCGCACATTTTACGTCCTTTTCGCTGCTGTCAGAAGTCATAGCTATAATAGGGACAGTCTCAGCATCGCTGCGGTCAAGCGCCCTTATCGCCCCTGCAGCCTCCAGCCCGTCCATCACGGGCATATTTATATCCATCAGTACCGCACAATACTCCGCCTCTGCGGACTTTTCAAGCATTTCAACGCCTATCTGCCCGTTTTCAGCGGTATCGACGATCATTCCCTGCTTTTCAAGCAGCGCCTTTATGATCTGGGCATTGATCGGATGGTCCTCACAAAGCAGTATCTTCCTACCCGAAAGTATCTCAAAACCGTCCACAAAAGCACCTCCATACTGACCCTGAAATAGTTTAACTAATTTTATCACAGCGCATATAAAAAGTCAAGAAAGCACGCTGAAGCAGCATAAAACAAAAAGGGTACGGAATCGACCGTACCCTTTGAAAGCACATTATTAGTTGAGAACAGACTTCTCTGTTTCCTTATCAAAGATGTGGATCCTGTTAGGATCGATAGCAACCTTGATAGTGTCGCCTGTACGAGCAGTTGTACGAGGTGAAACTCTTGCAGTAAGAGGAATGCCAACGCAATCCAGATACAGATAAGTCTCAGCACCCATCATTTCAGTAACCTCAACAACAGTGTCAACAACGCCTGTTGAAGCCTGAGCCAGGAATGCAGGCTCGTCATGGATGCACTCAGGTCTTACACCAAGAACAACTTCCTGATCGATCAGAGGATACAGAGCCTCTTCGTCAGTTACCTTGCTTGCAGGAACATCGATAGAATAAGTTACGCCTTCCTCGCTTCTTGAAGCAGATCTGCCGAACTCAACAACATACTTGTTGTCATACTTACGCAGTACAGCGTCGATGAAGTTCATCTGAGGTGATCCGATGAATCCTGCAACGAACTGGTTTACAGGATACTGATAGAGGTTATTAGGAGTATCTATCTGCTGGATATAACCGTCCTTCATAACTACGATACGGTCACCCATCGTCATAGCCTCGGTCTGGTCATGTGTAACATAGATAAATGTTGTACTCAGCTTCTGGTGGAGCTTGGAGATCTCGGT
>CAMZIK010000192.1 GCA_947307175.1 uncultured Clostridia bacterium | reverse complement strand
GAGCAGCTCATTCGTAATGAGCAGGCCGTCGGTTCGAGTCCGACTACCAGCTTATTCACTATCGCTTGCGATAGCGCGAAAACTCCGTAGATACGACATCTGCGGAGTTTTTTTGCTGCCTTTGTTGTTAATGACCACCCGTGGAGTGTACGGGGACATTTTGCTTTAAATTACCAAAAGTGTCATACCCCCTGTGTCACAGTGGCATAACATATTAAGTACCCAATAGAATATATAATATATATAACAGAATAAAGAGTTATATATCTTACTTAATATCTAACTATATACTTACTAAACTCTTACTAAAGAGAGCAGGTGTTCAGTCAGAAAAAGAGAGTGTCTCGCTGTGCGCCGAGAAATCGCCTGTGTGAGACTTTGTATCTGCGGCGGGTAATTTCTCTTTTCCGCTGATAAAATGCCACACGGGGAATTCTTGCGCAAGTGAGGGCAAAATAAACGGAGTTGTTGCACGCAGCAGCAACTCCTTATTTGTTATCCTCGTATTTTATCAGGCTGCTCGGCTTGCAGTCAAGCACATAGCATATCCTCGCAAGAATGTCAAGGTCCATCTTCTCGACCTCGTTGTTGTACCACTTGTTGATGACCTCAAAGCGAGTGTTCGTTGCCCTGGCAAGATAGTTGCGAGTCATCTTCTTTTTGTCCATTATCTCCTTGAGCCGAAGCTGGATCTTGCCGTACTCGTTGACGGTCACAATAGACTTTGCTGCCATAGTATCACCCCTTATAGATATTCTATATTCAGTGTTACATCTTGACAATTCTCATATTCAAAGTTACTATGTACATAGTAATAATTTGGGGGGTGAGATTGTGCAGATCTATACCGTGAGCTTTTTCGGACACAGAAGAATAGCTGATTGGCAAACAGCGGAAACCCGCCTTTTAAGGCAGATATCGGACTTGATAAAAACAAAAGAGTATGTGGAATTTCTCGTTGGGCGCAACGGAGATTTTGACCAGATGGCTGCGTCAGCTGTTCGCAGTGCAAAGTGGGAGCTTGACTACGGCAACAGCGAGCTTGTCTATGTCGCAGAGAAGCAGCCGAAAAAAAATCGCAGAGCTTGAAAGCTATTACGATAGGGCAGAGGTGTGTGGCGAGGCGGCAAATGCGCATTTCAAAGCAGCAATACAAACACGGAACAAAGCAATGGTGGAGCGTTCGGATATGGTCATCTGCTGCATCGAACATAACTCCGGCGGTGCATACACAGCCGTGAAATACGCAATAAAACTTGGCAAAAAGGTAGTTAATGTGGCACTGGTCGAGGAGTAGTGGAATTATGCTTTACATTTAAGCGAACTCACGTTCGATTTTCTGTCCGATTAAAGTTACCACAAAAGAAAAACGGTGTGATATAATGCATTATGGGCAATTGAACGCATAGGTAATATTGCACAAAACATGTTGATTTATCTGTAAAAGTGTGGTATAATTACGCTTGACAATCAAGTTCTAATAATTCAAACTTATCGGAAGTGGAGGTGCATTTATGAACATACTCTCAAAAAAGGAAATGTCAGAGGAAGATATTAAACTTCAATATATCACTCCTGCAATCCTCGCAAAATGGGATAAAAGCAGGATCACTATGGAAACAAAGATAACTGACGGAAAGATCTGTCTGAACGGTAACTTTGTTCATCGTGATAAGAAAAGTGCCAAGTTTGCCGATTATGTA
Source organism: uncultured Clostridia bacterium (assembly GCA_947307175.1). Lineage (GTDB taxonomy): Bacteria > Bacillota > Clostridia > Oscillospirales > Ruminococcaceae > Hominimerdicola. The sequence continues at coordinate 3,455 of CAMZIK010000192.1, read as the reverse complement.
CTGTATTGGAGCAGCAGTTTCCCCATAGCGATCGTTGAAGCGAAGGACAATAATCATAGCGTATCATTCGGCTTACAGCAGGCTATCGCTTATGCTCGGATGATGGACGTACCTTTCGTTTACAGCTCCAACGGTGATGCTTTCTATGAACACGATATTCTGACAGGTATGGAGCGTGAGATCGCACTTGATGATTTCCCTACACCTGATGAGCTTATGGAACGATACAAGGCAAATGCGAACGGCGGGCAAGGTCTGTCTGAGAATGAGCTTGCAGTTATCAGCCAGCCTTACTATTCAAGCCAGAACACCTACGAGCCGAGATATTATCAGCGTGTAGCAGTAAACCGTACTGTAGATGCTATAGCTCGTGGAAAGGACAGGCTGTTGCTTGTTATGGCAACAGGTACAGGCAAGACATATACTGCGTTCCAGATCGTGTATCGTTTGCTGAAAAGCGGTATAAAGCGTAAGATACTGTATCTTGCTGACAGAAATATTCTTGTGGATCAGTCTATACAGCAGGATTTCTCTCCGCTTGAAAAGGTTATTCATAAAATCAATGTCGCTAAGGATAATAAAACGACTATCACTTCACATCAGGTATATTTCTCACTGTATCAGCAGTTGATCGGTGATGATGATAAGGAGCATTTCTCTGAGCTGTTCGACAAGGATTTTTTTGATCTTATCATCGTAGATGAGTGCCACAGAGGCAGTGCCAAAGAGGACAGCAAGTGGCGCAGGATACTGGAATACTTCTCCTCTGCTACACAAATCGGTATGACAGCAACACCGAAAGAAACCGCATACACTTCTAACATTTCGTATTTTAAAAAACCAATCTACACATACTCCCTCAAAAACGGCATTGAGGACGGATTTCTCGCTCCGTTTAAGGTCATCAGCATTACAACAGATATTAGTGACGGCTGGAGACCGCTGAAAGGACAGCGAGACTATTTCGGCAACGAAATTGAGGACAGGATATACAACAATACCGACTATGACTATAATATCATCATTCAAGACAGAATCAATCAGGTAGCCCTTGAAATAACGAATTACCTTATCAGCACAGACCGTATGCAGAAAACAATCGTATTCTGTGCGACTGAGGATGCTGCTGAGCGTATGAGGGTGGCTCTCGTCAATTTCAATGCTGATATGGTTGCTCAAAATCCTGATTATGTGGTGCGTATCACAGGCTCGGACGAGTACGGCAAGAGCAAGCTCGATTACTTCATCTCTGTCGGCTCTCCTTATCCTGTTATTGCTACGACTTCCAAGCTACTGTCTACGGGAGCAGACTGCAAAATGACCAAGCTGATCGTGCTTGATGAGAATATCGGCTCTATGACCGAGTTTAAGCAGATCATCGGCAGAGGTACCAGACTGCGTGAAAAAGAGGGCAAGACACATTTTGTTGTTATGGATTTCAGAGGAGTATCCCGTTTGTTCTACGATCCCGATTGGGACGGTCCGGTTGAAATTAATCCTAACTATCATTCTCCGAAACCCAAAGAGGGACCGGAAGTGATTGTCTATCCGCCTGCACCTCCCCATGAGCCGCAGGAAAAGCCTTATGTCGATGTGAATGGCTGTACTGTTCGTATCATCAACAAAGTGGTATCGGTGTACGATGCCGACGGCAAGCTACTGAGACATGAGAATATCATAGACTATACAAAAACAAATATCCTTGGAGAATACGCCGACTTAGAGCATTTTATCAGAAGCTGGAACAGCGAGGAAAAGAAAAAGACCATATCCGAGCTTTTCAAGGAACACGGCATTGACATCCAGACCTTGAAAGAATCGCAGGGTATGGGAGATATTGACGATTTTGATTTCATCATTCATGTTGCGTTCGACAAGAAACCGCTGACACGAAGAGAACGTGCAAATGATGTGAAAAAGCGTGACTTTATCAGCAAGTACAGCGGAATGGCAAGAGAGGTCATTGAAGCTCTGCTTGAAATGTACTCTAACGAGGGTATCTATCAGATAGAAGATACGCAGGTATTGAAGCTCGATCCGTTCATCAGAATGGGCAAGCCTGCCGCCCTCGTCAAGCTGTTTGGCGGTAAGGAAGGCTATTTACAGGCGATCCGTGAGCTTGAAGAAGAAATATACAAGGTGGTATAAAACATGAGCAGTTTAGGTAATTTCGTAAAGAGATTACGGGATATTATGAGAAATGATGCAGGTATCAACGGTGATGCACAGCGTATCGAGCAGATCGCTTGGCTGCTGTTTCTCAAGGTTTACGACACAAAGGAAGACGACTGGGAATATTACGATGATGCCTATGAGTCTATCATTCCCGAAGATTGCCGTTGGCGTAATTGGGCGGTAGATGACGGCAAGGGTACAGCATTAACGGGCGATGATCTGCTTGATTTCGTCAATAATACGCTGTTTCCCACGCTGAAAGGCATACAAGTTTCCAAGATTACGCCTATCAATAAGGCTATCGTCAAGACAACATTTGAGGACACCAACAACTACATGAAGGACGGTGTTCTGCTCCGACAGGTAGTCAATGTCATTGATGAGCTTGACCTCACCAATTATGAGGAAAGCCACGCATTTGGCGATATTTATGAATCTATCCTGAAAGAATTGCAAAGTGCAGGCTCGGCTGGTGAGTTTTACACGCCCCGTGCAGTGACCGATTTCATGGCGCAGATGATAAAGCCTGTGATCGGTGAGAAAATGGCGGACTTTGCCTGCGGTACGGGCGGATTTATCATCAGTTGGCTCAAAGCCCTTGAATCGCAAAAAAAGACCGTTGAGGACAGAGCTGCGTTTGACACCTCGGTTTACGGTATCGAAAAGAAGCAGTTTCCGTATATGCTGTGCGTGACGAATTTGCTCCTGCATGATATTGACACTCCTCGCATTTATCACGATAATTCGCTGTTAAAGGACGTTCTCGACTATACGGAGGACGATCAGTTTGATGTGGTTCTGATGAATCCACCATACGGCGGCAGCGAGAAAACGGAAGTCAAGAATCATTTTCCGTCCGATCTCGCAAGCAGTGAAACTGCCGATCTTTTCATGTCGGTTATCATGTATCGTCTGAAACAGAACGGCAGAGCTGCGGTCATTCTTCCTGACGGTTTCCTGTTCGGTACGGATAACGCAAAGGTCGCTATCAAGAAAAAGCTGATGAGTGAGTTCAATCTGCACACGGTCATTCGTATGCCGCACAGCGTTTTTGCTCCGTATACGTCTATCACTACGAATATTCTTTTCTTTGACAGAACAGGCTCGACGAAGGAAACATGGTTCTATCGTCTTGATATGCCCGACGGCTACAAGAATTTCTCCAAGACCAAGCCTATGAAGCTTGAACACTTTGCTCCTACTATTGAGTGGTGGAGTGACCGACAGGAGATCACCATTGACGGCTTTGACAAGGCGAAGAAATACACGGCTGAGGAGCT
>CAMZIK010000191.1 GCA_947307175.1 uncultured Clostridia bacterium | reverse complement strand
AGCAATTTCACAAGCCGCCTTTTTGATTGGAGGTATTTATAATGAGTTTTACAGATAAGGATTATTTACAGGCAAAGCACAGACTGGAAGAAGCGCAGGCTCGCAACCGTGTGAAAGAGCGTTCGGCTCGGACACATCGGCTTATCCAAGAGGGCGCTATATTAGAGAAAGCTATTCCGCAGGTACGGCAAATGTCATTGAAACAGTTGGAGGGCTATCTATGCAGTCTAATCAAATAATCATTATCAATGGGACGCTTCGAGCAATCGGAGCGTTTCTTCTTTTATCCCGAAGGGCGCACTTACTCACCACCCATAAAATGGGCGGTGGTACTGCTAAAGCAGACGTGCGCTCTCCGAGGGTTGCGGCTCCGTTGGAGCCTTGCGGAAGCTGCCGCAGAGCCGTCACCTTCCGTTCGGTTATCTGTCTGACAACCGCATTGTCAACACTGCACAGCAGCATTGACAGCATGGGTATCGTTGCGACGATACCCAATTTCTTTTTGTAAAAAGAAACAAAAACCTAATAGAAAGGCTTGATAAAATGTTATGGCAATCTACCATTTAGAAGCAAAAGTTATCAGTCGCAGCTCCGGCAGAAGCGCTGTTGCCGCTTCCGCCTATATGAGCTGTTCCGAGATTTTGAACGATTATGACGGAGTGAATCACGACTTTACCCGTAAGCACGGTCTTGTGTGGGAGCATATCTTTTTACCCGACAATGCACCCGAACTTTGGCGTGACAGAAGTATGTTATGGAACGCTGTCGAACGTGCCGAAAAGACAAAGGACAGCCGGCTTGCCCGTGAGTTGGTTGTCGCTCTGCCCGTTGAACTCGGCAAAGAACAATGGATCAATCTGCTCCCAGAATATATCCAAAACAACTTCGTTGCGGAAGGAATGTGCGCCGATGTCGCTATTCACGACACCGACGGACACAATCCCCACGCTCATATTATGCTTACCGTCAGACCGTTGGACAACAAAGGCAAGTGGCAGCACAAGACCGAAAAGGAATATCTTTGCAAACGCAACGGAGAAGAAAAAGGCTTCACCGCCGCCGAGTTTCTGCAAGCGAAAGCACAGGGCTGGGAGAAGCAATATCAATATTATGTCGGCAAAAAGAAGGTGTATATGCCGCCGTCAGAAGCGGAGCAACATGGCTATGAGCGAGTCAACAAATATCCGAAAAGCACAAAATTCGGACGGCAGAATCCGATTACGGCACGTTGGAACAGCGACGAGCAGCTTGTCGTTTGGCGTGAGAATTGGGCACAAATCACGAACAAATATCTTGATGAAGCAAATCGCTCCGACGCTCACATCGACCACCGCAGTCACACCGCCAGAGGGATCGACGAACAGCCTACGATTCATGAAGGCTATGTCGCACAAGCGATGGAGCGCAGAGGATTGATTGCCGACCGCTGTGAAATCAACCGTCAAATCAAAGCGGATAACGCTCTGCTACGAGAGCTGAAAGCTGCGTTTGCAAAAATCTCACAGGCGGTCAAAAATACCGTCCCCACCCTCGCCGAAGCGATGGAATCTCTGCGTGAAAAGGTTATCGTTATCAGCTATCATATCCTGCACACCAAAATCGGCAAGCGCAATATTACCGATTATGTTAAGGAATTAAAGGCGAATTATGAAAGCTACAAGGTTATTGTCAAGCAGATCTCTTCAAAGAAGAAAGAACGGAAGGAGCTTCAAAAGCAGAAGAAGTCCACTCCCGTTATCAAGGTCATCACTCACCGTGATTTGGCTCGCCGTATCGCCGAGCTGACGGAAGAAATTGAAGAACTGAAATCCGAAAAGGCTCGTTTGATTATCGCTATGGAGCGTACCGACGATAAAGATGTATCTACGGTCAATGACAGCCTTGACCGAATGGAATCCGCCCTTGCAGAGTTAGACAAACGAGAAGAAAAATACACCGCCGAGCTGAACGAAGCCTTACAGCAATACGATGAATACAAGGAGCAAGCCCAAGGCTTCAACGTGGGAGAATTTGGAAAGGCACGTTTAGATATTCGCTCCGATAAAGAGCGCAACGCTCTCAATCAAATTTCAAATTCATACGGCGCACATTTCTCCCGCAGCACATTTTTCAGCAGCGTCCGTGATGCAGATATGAAGCTCGACGACGATATTGATATGCGAGCTGTCCGTGAATATGCTTATCAGCAGCGAAGGGAAGCACAACAACAGAGAAACAGAAAGCCGCACGAGCACGAAAGATAAACTTATACTGCCGCCAAGTGGGATAATCTCCTGCTTGGCGGCTATTGCTATATCTACATTTTTATGATAAAATTTTTATAAAACAGAAAAGGAAATACTTGCTATGAGCTTAATTAAAAATGACTACCCTATTTTAGAATATGACACCGAAGGCAAAGCGATAATTATGCCCGGTCACAGCACTGATTTTCACTTTCCCGAAAGAGCGGTTATGCTATTTATGGAAACAGAAGTTGAAAACTATGCGGTAGAAAATGATTGTGAAATCATCGGTCAATTCATCACGATAACAAAACTATTTCCTGTATATAAAACGATTCGTAACGGTGTTGAGCTTGCCGTTTGTCAGGCTCCCTTAGGCGGTGCGGCGGCAACTCAAATTATGGAACAGTTGATTGCAGGCGGTGTGAGAAAGATTATTGCTGCAGGATGTTGCGGTGCTTTGTTCGCTGATAATGAAGGTGACTTTTATATACCTGTTTCTGCATTGCGGCAGGAAGGAACATCCTATCATTATTTGCCGCCTTCACGGGAAGTATCGCTCAATGATAATGCTATAAATGCGATAGCCAAGGTGCTGAATAATCGTGGTTTTCGCTACAAAAAATGTAAAACGTGGACTACAGACGGCTTTTACCGTGAAACGAAAGAAATGGTAGAGTATCGCAAAGCAGAGGGCTGTTCTGTGGTGGAAATGGAGTGCGCTTCACTTGCCGCCTGTGCGGAATTTCGTAACATCATATTCGGTCAGTTATTATTCACTGCGGATTCATTAGCAAATATCGAATCGCACGACACACGAAATTGGGGTAATCGTCATTTTGCTTTGGCTATGGATTTAGCGATGGACGCAGCGGCGGAGGTTTAGTGATGAGAACAGAAAAAGAAATGTTTGATTTGATCATGAGCATTGCTCAAAGCGACGAAAGGATACGAGCCGTTTATCTCAATGGTTCAAGAACAAATCCGAATGTGCCGAAAGATATTTTTCAAGATTATGATGTTGTATATGTAGTTACTGAAACAAAGCCATTTATCGTGGATAAAGATTGGATCAACCAATTTGGCGAAATTTTATTTATGCAATTTCCTGACGAACACCCTGATTATCCAAGCGATAAGGATAATTTCTACGGTTGGTTAATGCAGTTTACAGATGGCAACAGAATTGATTTGCACATTGAAAGCATTGAACACGCAAGGGCAAATATAGTAAACGACAGTCTTTGCAAAGTTGTATTGGATAAAGATAATTGCTTGCCCGATATTCCCGAATCCTCTGACAGGACGTATTGGGTAGCTAAACCATCAAAAGCGCAATTTGTTTGCACTTGTACGGAGTTTTGGTGGTGCCTAAACAATGTTGCAAAAGGTTTGTGGCGTGAGGAAATCCCTTATGTTCAAGATATGCTGAATTATGTTGTCAGAAAGCAGTTGGAAAAATTGTTGTCTTGGAAGGTTGGCGTAATAACCGATTACTCGGTCAGCGTTGGCAAGTCGGCAAAGTATATGTATAAATGGCTTTCGGAGCAGGAATGGAAAATATACTTGAGAACATATTGTAGAGCTGATGTAAATGATATTTGGCAGTCGGTAGATGAAATGTGCTCTTTATTCAAAGAAACCGCTGTTTGGGTTGCCGAAGAATTACAATATCCATTTAATGATAAAGAAGCGGAAAACTGTAAGAAATTCCTAAACGCTGTAAAGAATTTGCCTAAAGACGCAAAGGAGATAAATATCTAATGACTGATATATATTTGATTGAAGCTACACCCAAATACGCAGAACAAGTTTGGCAATTTCGTCAGGAAATTTTTGATTGCGATAAAGACAGCGAAAGTCAATTTGCAGGCTGCTTTTCGCTTGATGAAGCGACTTCCGCCGAGGAATGGATACGTTGGTGTCGACTAAGGACAAGTGAAGAAACTTGCGGACAGACAGGCGTAGATGTGCCGTCGACTACCTACTTTGCTATACGCAAAAGCGACGATAGGTTGGTGGATATCATTGATTTGCGCCACCATATCAATCACCCGATCCTCGGCACTTGGGGCGGTCACTGTGGTTACACAGTCCGCCCTTCTGAACGAGGACACGGTTATGCAAAGGAAATGCTGCATCTAAATCTCAATAATGCTAAAGAACTTGGGATAGGTAAAATCTTAATCACCTGTCATTCCGACAATAGAGCAAGCGAAAAAACGATTCTTGCAAATGGTGGTGTTTATGAAAAGACGATTATTATTGACGGTACAGAGATAAAACGGTATTGGATAACAGTTTGAGGTTTGAAAATGGATATACATACCTTATGTGAAGAAATCAATCTGCAACCGGAAATCAAATCCCGTGTGCTTGCTTTTTCAAAAGATTTTGATTTCACAACAGTAGCTAAACAATTAAAGGATTTTCGGAATTACAAAAAGATGTCCGAAGCGTTGACAGAACTTCAAGAATTACTTGGAGAAGATACCGATAATATTAAAATCCTTTCTTGTATGCTTAAAGCGTCCGCTGATGTATATGACCTTTATCAGTCTAAAGGTATCAGCGACGAAATATATTTCGCTACAATGAAATGCTAGCTAATGGTATTCCTGTGTATAAAATTCGAAATGTTTATAATTATATTTGTGAGGTTTTAGCTATTGTTGATAAGGAAAAAGTCATTATTGATAGTACCGATATCGAGGAATTTGATAAGGACATTAATTTAGCAAAAATCGAATTGAATAAAATCACCACATTCTTAACACAGACACAAAATTCTTAATTATAAAAAATAATTGACCCGCTGGTAGAGCTATTTATTAGCTTTATATCGGCGGTTTTGTCGTTGTGAAGGAAAAGAAAAGTACAACTTTGGTAGAAAATGCCCTTGACAAAACTCGTCTTGAATATGATCGGCATCGCAGTGAGTCGTGACCAGAACCTCGTGACCAGGCCACG
>CAMZIK010000190.1 GCA_947307175.1 uncultured Clostridia bacterium | reverse complement strand
GGAGTATGAAGATGTTCAAGAAAGTCCTTATCGCCAACAGAGGCGAAATAGCTGTAAGAATAATCCGTGCCTGCCGTGAGCTTGGCATTCAGACCGTCGCTGTCTATTCGACCGCCGACAAGAACGCCCTGCACACAATGATAGCCGACGAGGCTGTCTGCATCGGTCCTGCCGCAAGCAAGGACAGCTACCTCAATATGCGTGCTATCATCTCCGCGTGTGAAATAACAGGCGCAGATGCTATTCACCCGGGCTTCGGCTTTTTGTCCGAGAACGCCTCCTTTGCACGCACCTGCGAAAAGTGCGGCATAACCTTTATAGGTCCTCGTGCTACCTCTATCGAGATGCTCGGCGACAAGGCACAGGCAAAGGAAACCATGAAAGAAAACGGAGTTCCCGTTATCATGGGTTCTGACGGCGCTATCTCAAATATCCACGCAGCTAAATCCCTTGCCGCACAGCTGGGTTATCCCGTGCTGATAAAGGCTTCCGCAGGCGGCGGAGGACGAGGTATCCGAATCGTTAATGACGAGTCAGAGCTTGAAAAGCAGATGACCGCCGCTCGTCAGGAGGCTCTTGCCTGCTTCGGAAACGATGAGGTCTATATGGAAAAATTCATCGTAGACCCGAAACATATCGAGATTCAGATACTTGCCGACAACTACGGCGATGTGATATACTTAGGCGAGCGTGACTGCTCGATGCAGAGACGTAACCAGAAAGTCCTTGAAGAAGCACCCTCACCTGCAAGCTTCATGACCCCTGAGCTGAGAGCTAAAATGGGTAAGGCTGCCTGCACCGCAGCAAGAGTCTGCGGATACAGAAACGCAGGAACGATAGAGTTCCTCGTTGATAAAAACGGCGATTTCTACTTTATGGAGATGAACACGAGAATACAGGTCGAGCATCCGATAACCGAGCAGGTCACAGGCATTGACCTTGTAAAGCAGCAGCTTCTCATCGCTCAGGGCGAACACCTGAGCATAAAGCAGGAGGACGTAAAGATCTCAGGTCACGCTATCGAGTGCCGTATCAATGCCGAGAATCCCGATCTGGGCTTCAGACCGTCACCGGGAACGATACGTTCGCTGTTTATACCGGGCGGCTTCGGTGTCAGAGTCGATACAGCCGTTTATCAGGGCTACGAGATACCGCCATATTACGATTCAATGATAGGAAAGCTCATTGTTCACGGCAAGGACAGACAGGAAGCTATCGCCAAGATGACATGGGCGCTGAGCGAGTTCATCGTTGAGGGCGTAAGCACAAATGTTGATTTCCAGCTCAAACTGATAAGACGCCCCGAATTCATCGAGGGCAATTACGATAACGCATTTCTCAACAGAGTTGATATATTAAAGCAAAGAGAGGAGTAATAGCTGATGCTTGAGGATCTTTTTTCGATGGTCAAAGTCAGGTTCAATGCGAACCAGACCGACGACGACAAGAAAAAGACCGATATACCCAAGGGTCTGCTTTTCAAATGCCCCAGATGCAGAAGCGTCACTCTTTCCGAGGAGTTCAACAAAAAGGGCAAGGTCTGCCCCAACTGTAACTACCATTCACGCCTCAGCGCAAGGGAAAGACTCGATATTACCGTTGATAAGGGCAGCTTCAGAGAGTTCGACAGAACGATGATCTCAAAGAACCCTATTGACTTTCCCGACTATGAGCAGAAGCAGATAGCCCTGCGTGAAAAGACAGGACTCAAAGATGCCGTTATAACAGGCAGAGCCAAGATATACGGCAAGGATACTGTCATAATCGTTATGGACTCCAACTTTATGATGGCTTCAATGGGAAGCGTCGTGGGCGAGAAGATAACCAGAGCGTTTGAATATGCGACCAGAAGAAAGCTCCCTGTCATCGCTTTTACCGCTTCAGGCGGAGCGAGAATGCAGGAGGGAATAGTTTCGCTTATGCAGATGGCTAAAACAAGCGGAGCAGTCGCTCGTCACAACGAGGCAGGACAACTCTATATCGCAGTAATGACCGACCCGACAACAGGCGGCGTCACCGCTTCGTTCGCATCTCTTGGTGATATTATCATCGCAGAGCCGAAAGTCCTTATCGGATTTGCAGGAAGACGTGTCATTGAAGGCACTATCAAGCAGAAGCTCCCCGATGATTTCCAGTCAGCAGAGTTCATGCTCGAAAACGGCTTTGTCGATATGATAGTCGACAGGAGCAGAATGAGAAGAGTGCTTTCGCATATCCTCAGAATGCACAACTATACGGGGGAGGTGCCTAAGAAATGAGCGAGCTTTCAGCAAGCCAGCGTCTTGATATTATAAGACATAAAGGCAGACCTACCGTTAATGACTATATCCCGATGATATTTGATCGCTTCATGGAAATGCACGGCGACAGACTGTTCGGCGACGACGGTGCGATAATGGGCGGAATTGCTTACTTTAAAGGCACTCCCGTTACCGTCATAGCTCAGGTCAAGGGAAGAGACCTTGCAGAGAACCAGAAATGTAATTTCGGAATGCCGCACCCAGAAGGGTACAGAAAAGCTCTGAGGCTTGCAAAACAGGCTGAAAAGTTCCATAGACCCGTTATCTGCCTTGTCGATACCGCAGGTGCTTTCTGCGGAGTAGATGCGGAAAAAAGAGGTCAGGGCGAGGCGATCGCCAAGAACCTTATGGAGTTTATGACGTTAAAGACCCCAATAATCTCTATCGTCCTGGGCGAAGGCGGTTCGGGCGGAGCGCTTGCACTTGCAGTGTGCGATGAGCTTGCAATGCTTGAAAATGCTCTTTACTCGGTCATCTCTCCAAGAGGCTTTGCAAGTATCCTTTGGAAAGATGCCGCAAGAGAGCGTGAAGCGTGTGACCTTATGAAGATAACCGCCAAGGATCTCACCAGACTTGGCGTTTGCGACAGCATCATTGCGGAAGCTCCCGGAGGCGCTCATAACGACCCTCAGGCGACAGCAAACAACATCAGTGAGTATATTTCTAAAGCTCTTGAAAGAAAATTGAAAAAAGGGCTTGACGAATTGATAAATGAACGTTATAATAAGTTTAGAAGTGTGGGGGACTTTGAAGAGCCGCCGCTTTCTGATAAATCAAGATGATATTGAAACGGAGGAAAATAAAATGGTATTTGATAAGATCAAGAGCATCATCGTTGAGCAGCTCGACGCTGATGAGGCTGATGTAACAATGGAAGCTAATATCCAGGACGATCTCGGCGCAGATTCTCTGGACGTAGTTGACCTTGTAATGAGCATCGAGGAAAACTTTGATATTGAGATCCCAGATGAGGATGTTGAGAATATCAAGACTGTTGGCGACATCGTTAAGTACATCGAGTCCAAGACAGAGGAATAATCAAAAAACAAGTCCCCCGAATATTCGGGGGATTTTTTTTTGGAGAAAAGAGATAAAATGCAAATATATAGACTTTTTTGCCTGCTTTTAATAGTGCAGATAAGGCGGTATCACACTATAAGATAAAAAGTTTCAAGATATTTTGTCTAATTGGTAGACAAAACGGAGAAAGTGTGCTATAATTGTATCAATATAGCAATATGCGAAAGGACAATCAAAAAATGATACATGAAAAATCCTGTGGTGCGATAGTTTACAGGAAATATCACGGCAATACCGAGATACTGCTTATAAAGCATATCAACAGCGGGCATTGGTCGTTCCCGAAGGGTCACGTAGAGGCGGGCGAAACAGAGGAGGAGACCGCTAAGCGTGAGATCATGGAGGAAACAGGTATTGATGTGAACCTTGACACCACCTTCAGGGAGATAGTTACATATTCTCCCAAGAAAGACACACAAAAGAATGTGGTCTATTTTATCGGTAAGGCAAAGAATACCGATTATCGTCCGCAGGAGGACGAGATCGCTGAGATCCGCTGGGTAGAGATCGGCAGAGCAGGCAAGGTGCTTGCCTACGAAAACGACCGAAGCATAGTGAATAAGGCGAAGAAATTTATTATCTGATGTGTGCATCATAAGCTTTCCGAAAAAATCGGAGAGCTTTTTCTTTTGTAAATTTCAAATGAATAAGCTGAATTGAGATTTAATAGTTTTTTCTTCATAACCTTTGCAGGAAAACGCCGAATGGTCGGGGAAAAAGACATTGTTCATATCAAAACAGTTTGTAATTGGGGTGAATTTGTATAGATATTGTGTGAATAAGCACAAATAACATAAGGTATTTAGCGCAAATTTTTATGTAAAGCTACAAATATGCGCATAAAGTTTGACAAAACGGCGTAAATAGGTTATAATATGACCATAGCAAAGGCCCAACGACATAATAATTAATGGAGGTAATGAAAATGACAAAGGCAGAGTTGCTCAGTGCTATCGCTAAGAAGGGCGGTTACACAAAGAAGGACGCCGAGAAGGCTCTTGACGCAGTTATCGGCACAGTAACAGATACCCTTGCAAAGGGTGAGAAGGTTTCTATCTCAGGCTTCGGTGCTTTCGAGGTAAGACAGAGAGCTGCTAAGGATTCGATCAATCCTCAGACCAAGAAGAAGATCCACATCGCAGCTAAGAAGGTTCCTGCTTTCAAGGCTGGTAAGGCTCTCAAGGACATTGTAAACAAGTAATTTCAGAACAGACAAGGAGTGTATGGAAATGGCAGTAAAGAAGAACGCAGCTGCAGATGCAGCTAAGGTTGAAAAGAAGGAAGAGGCTGTTAAGGAAGCAGCTCCAAAGGCAGCAGCTAAGAAGGCTCCTGCAAAGAAGGCAGCAGCTAAGAAGGCTCCTGCAAAGAAGGCAGCAGCTAAGAAGGAGACAGGCGACAAGGTAGTTCTCCAGTACAACGGCAAGGACATCGAGATGAAGGCTGTTGTTGAGGCTGCTAAGGCTGACTACAAGGCAAAGACCAAGAAGACAGCTACAAACGTAGTTGTATACGTTAAGCCTGAGGACAATGCAGCTTACTACACCGTAGCTGGTAAGGGCGCTGAGGACTTCAAGGTAGAGCTTTAATTCTATACTTAAGATCAAACGAGAGCTGGCAAAGAAATTTGTCGGCTCTTTTTTTCTTGTTCTTCGCAAAGAACAAATGTTTCACGTGAAACATTTTAAAAAGAGGTCAGGGCTTGGGCTTTTTGTTCCTCAGCTCTGACCTCCTGAAAAACTAAAAAGGACACCCAGGATGCGGCACAGCCTTAACGAAGAATTAAATATGTAGTGTTACCCGGAAGGTTTGATCGCCTTCCGGGTTTTGCTTTTCAGCTTGCAAATGGCTTTTCTACGCCGTTTTCAAGTATTCCGTCACATTTCTCGCTTTGATCTGCGTTGAGATTGAA
>CAMZIK010000189.1 GCA_947307175.1 uncultured Clostridia bacterium | reverse complement strand
CCCTCGCTTTCTACAAGCAGACCGTCGCCCTGTTCCTTGTCATAAACAAGCAGGCAGTGGTATCTGTCATCTGTACCAAACCACATATTTCCCTTGTTCCTTGCAATGAGGTCATTGTCCTTAAGCGTATTCCTACGAAGATTTTCAAACTCTGCGTGTGGAACACCGACTGCCTTTTCGACTACGCATGATCTGACCTCAAAGGCAGGCTCTTTCCTTAACAAAGATGTGTTGATTATAAGCTGTTTCATACTTTTCACTCCTCACATACTCATTTCCTGCGAAGCATCAAACTGCTTTTCCTCACAGATTATCGTGTCTTTTGCAAACTGCTCGGCTTCCTCGAGGCTGTTTTCAAGTATCTCGTAACCGACCGCTGCCGAGAATTCATCAAGCAGATCGGCCATTTCCTTATCCCTGAACACCTCAAAACGAAAGCCTTCACAAGTCGTTTCTCTGCCGAGCTCGTCAGTTCGTTTGAGGTCATCGGCAGGTGTTATCCTCACAACATACCCTTTATACTGCATCTTCTCACCCCCTCATATCCCAAAAGACATCTGAATGTCATCTTCCATATCGGGATCCTCGTCCTCGCTCTCGAACTGGTCTTCCATCTCATTCAGTTCAAGGTGTTCTCCGAGTGTCCTTTGAGCCGATACATTCAAGGCTCTTGACTGTGCTTCAAGCAGATATGAGGTATCCATACCGTTTTCAAGGTAACCCTCCCATATGGTCTGCATGTAGTAGCTTGCAGGCGGATTTATAATCCTTCTGTCAGGCACCATCAGATACGCCATACCAACGCACTTTTCGCCATTGACTTCAAACTCAATGTTCTCTTTGAAGTAGCTGTTCGGGAAGCCTTCGTACCTATCCAATATTGGAATATCCCTCGGATCAAGCTCCCAAAGCAGTACGGGTGTTTGGGCATCTTTCTTTTTCGTTATATTGGCAACGCCACGAAACTCCAGCTCCCAGCCTTTGAGCATTGTTGTATCCAAAGGCTTTGAATGCGGACAGCGTAACGCCATCTGCCACAGATTGATATTACTGCCGTACGCTATATACAGCAGTTTCTTTGGTTCTTCTTTATTACCCATATTTCTCCTTTCGTTACATACTCATTTCCATTTCTTCAGTCACATCTTCAGTTTCATCACAAATCGGTTCATCTTGAACGGGTTCAGACTGCCTTGCCAGCTCCCTTTGAGTTTTCAGCCGTTCCCTTTGAGCAATCGCATCTTCAGGGTGGCGCCAAGCAATATTGCCCTGCAAATGCTTTAGCAGATGTGTTCTGCAATTCTTGAACTCGTCACCGATCAAGCCTAAATTCAGCAAGAAAACACGAAAGCTGTATCTCATATTATCTGATCGAGATACAGCTGGTGAGCAATATTTCTTTGTAAAGGCGGCATTTGAGATGGCAAGTGCAAGAACAATCTGCGCTCGTACCTCACCCGCATGAAGTGATGCGTTACAGGCTCGTATCTCAAAATGTCCTGCCTGGAAGAAAGAGTGCAGATTAAGGGCATGGTACCGAGTTGAATTGTAATGGTTGTTTGGTGACTGATAAGTCTCGCTATACCACATATCCTTGATCTTTGACATATCTTTGGGCTTCTTTCGGTTCAGTTCTTCAACGAAGCTGCGATTGATCTTATGACAATAGCGGGAACGAAGACTCGATACCTGCAGTGCATCCCAAAGGAAATCTTCTTTGCTTGACCAGATATTGACCAGATTTCGTATCTGCTGCGGTGAGAAATCAGCCGCATCGATATGCACATGCGTACCGCAGTCATATTCAGCTCCCGTAATAGCTCCTGCCTTGCGAAGACCTCTGATCACCTCCTGAAGCAATGTGATATCGTCATATTCTAGCACAGGACTGTTCATCTCGACTTTGTACAGATCTGATGCAGGTTCGCCGTTCTTTTTGCAAGGATCGATGCTTGCATCTGATACGATGCTCCACGCTCTGCCGTCCTCGTCATAGATCTTGTACTTGTCATAACTGCCTCCGATATGGTCAATATCACCTCCCAGCACATCTCGGATAGCTTTTGCTGCACTGCAGCGGGTTATTCCTGTCATCTCAATCTCAATACCGAACCTTCGATTCTTGATACCTTCAAAGTTGTCTGCCATGAGTTTCACCTCCCTTCATTGAATTTTGGGCACAAAAAAAGCTCGTACCTATCGGTTCATTTGAACCAATTTGTACGAGCAGTCGAAATTGCTTAAGCTTTGAACAGTTATTCTATTGTGTGATGTTTAGAAACTAGCGTAGATTCACTGAATTCTTAGTTTGATACAAAGGGAATCTATTCAAATTGTATCCACTTACTTAAATATCTACTAACTAAAACCAACCATTAATCACTTTCAGACATTCTTCTTTTGATAATCCTGTGTCTTTTGAAATGCTGGAAGCTTTTCGTAATAGCGAGTCCTTTGCAATATTATCAATCAAGCAATCATATTCTGCTATTTTTTCTTTCGTCTGCAACACTTCAATCATTCTCATATTATCTTCAATTTGAATTTTGTTATTTAACACACACAATAATTGAGAATTAACAATATCAAGTGCCTGAACTATATGCAATTTCTTATTCAGTATACTCATCAAAGGATATTGGCTTTTTTATTGATCACTAATGATCATGCTATTGAATCCTCGTCTTGTTTATGGTATAATTGTATCATCTTCTAAATATGAATGAGGAGAAATGATATGAAAAAGACAAAGATATCCTTAGCGATAGTTTTTTCAATACTGTGCACACTGTTTTTCGGATGTACAAGCAACAAAAAGTCTTCTGACACTGTTGATGTTTCATTTGTACCAGGCGGAAGTACATTATTCATTTATATGTGCGGCTCAAACCTTGAATCTCAGAAGGGACTTGCGGGGAGTAATATTGATGAACTGCTCGCTGCAAGTGTCAGCGACGATCTTAACATCATTATACAGACCGGCGGTGCAAACAAGTGGCTCTCGCACGGTATTGATGCTGAAAAAACTCAGCGATATGTTATAAAAAACGGTAAACTCGGTCTCGCTATGTCATTGGACAATGCGAATATGGGTGAAGCTGACACCCTTACTGATTTCCTGAAATGGGGACAGGAGAACTATTCGTCTGATCGAAATATTCTTGTTATGTGGGATCACGGTGGCGGTTCTGCCAAGGGCATATGCTTTGATGAGAACTATTCCTTCGATGCACTGACTCTTCCTGAAATGAAAAAAGCATTTGAGGACGCTGATATTACAAAAAAGTTCGATATAGTAGGTTTTGACGCCTGCCTTATGGCATCAATAGAAGTTGCCGCAGTTATGAGCGATTACGCCGATTATATGGTGGCATCAGAAGAGATAGAGCCCTCCGGCGGCTGGGACTATAAGGTCTTTGCTGAATCGATCAATAATAATACTACTACTGTTGATATCGGCAAGGCGATCTGCGATTCATTTATAAAGAAATGCAACGGAAAGAAAAACGATGTCTACTCGACACTTTCAGTTCTGAATCTTTCAAAAGTCGATCCTATGCTCGACAGATTCGCCTATGCGGCAAAGAATCTGAATCGTATAGCCGGAAACAAGAATTATTTTTCGCAGGTGCTGATCGCTGCAAAGCAATCCGAGAAATTCGGCGTTGAGAACGTTTTTGAAGGCAGCTCAAATATGGTTGACTTTATTGGTTTCAACGATCTTGTCAAGCTCGATGAGCTGTTTGCGTGGAACGCGAAACAGGAGTTCATTGAATACTTGGTAAAAAACGATAACCGGGATAATTCCGGCGTTTCTTTCTTTTATCCTATCAACGCCGGCGAAGATGAGATCAGGGAATATATCTCTCTTGGGATATGTGAGGAGTACAACAATTTTCTCAGCACATATTATCTTAACGTGCCTGAGAAAACTATATGTTTCTCTGACAAGGGCAGTATCGGTGAGGACGGCTCATTCAGTATAGCTCTGACCAAGGGCAGCCACAAGTACCTTGCCGAAGCCGGATATTATCTCGTTAATATCGATGCTGCCGGAATACCGCATATACTTTGTTCTGATACGGATATTATAAGCGACTGGGATAACCTCAGTTTCAAGAGCAAATTTACCGGAGTATGTCCCAGGCTCAACGGACACAGCTTTTACAGGAAAATGCACGTCGACAGAGAGATGGTACTTGATTATGAGATACCGGCGATCGTCAACGGAAAAAATACTTTTATCCGCTATTATGTACACAAAGGCAACTATTATCTGGCTGGCACTTGTGACGGATATAACGAAGATCATCTTCCTGTAAATAGCTTTGTAACTCTGAAGTCGGGAGATAAGATACAGTTGGCAGAAGAAATAACGTTGAGCGGCGGAACTCCGGCGATACAGTACGGTGAAGAATTTGCGCTGGAATACGACAATAAAAATGAAAATGACAACGAGTGTATCACCGATGCCCCTCTTAACGGAAGTTCATATCAATATGTGTTTGTTGTTACGGATATTTTCGGCAACACCTACTTTTCAGATACAGCAACTTTTGAGAAACATGGCGATGACTTCAAGGCTGTAAAGACTGAGAAGACTATATACCAGTATGAATTGCCATAACAAAAGGCTCAGTTTTATAACTGAGCCTTTTTCATCATTTAATTATAAGACCGTATGTATTCTGTGAAACGGTTATTTCTTTTCCTTATCAAGAATAGCATTGACTTTTTCTGCAATATCTCCCATACGGCTGTACAGATAGTCACCGGGACAAGCTTTATTAGCAAAATCACGATGAACCGTCATATTAGCGCCGTTAAGGTGATTAACGCGTTCGTTTTTGTCGTTACTCCATACAAGCTTTTCGATACCGTTTCTCTTGCATATATCAGCCACGAGTTTGATAGTTGATTTATACGCAGAAGCAGAAACGGCGTAAGGTGCATAAGAATCAGATGCTACCTCGATCGTAACAGCACGATTGTCGTTCGCCATGTTGGAGCTGCACCATGACCTGTCTTTTTCCTCAACGTACAATCCTATTCTTCCGTCCTTGTCAACGCCGTAATTAGAACTTGCCTGAGCTTTTCTTGACGCAAACACCTCGCCGCATTTCTCTACACTAAACTGTCCAGCCATACAATGAATGGTTATGGTGTCTATTTTGTGTTTCCTTGGAGATGACCTGTTCGGTGATATATTTTTGTAGTCGGTAAGACTGCTGTTGCCTTCACCTGCAAAACTTGCTCGCGACATATCGTCCTCGCCTTCGACAGGAACCGCATCGGCGTCGTTTTCGGGATCAAGGCCTGGGTCAAGTGACGCTATA
>CAMZIK010000188.1 GCA_947307175.1 uncultured Clostridia bacterium | reverse complement strand
GAGCCGTTGCCGAGGTGGCAGGAAACGATCTTGAGATCCTTTACGTCCTTGCCCATCGCCTTAGCGAGAGCAGCGGAAACAAATCTGTGAGATGTGCCGTGGAAGCCGTACTTTCTTACGTGCAGTTCTTCATAATCTTCATAAGGAAGACCGAACATATAAGCCTTCGGAGGCATTGTCTGGTGGAAAGCTGTATCAAATACAACTACCTGCGGAGTTGTCTGCGGCATAACCTTCTTGCAGGCTCTGAGTGCAAGAGCGTGAGCGTGGTTGTGAACAGGCGCAAGATCACGAAGTTCGTCAATCTTGTCTATTATCTCGTCAGTTACAAGGCAAGCTTCCGAGAATACTTCAGCGCCCTGCACGATTCTGTGACCAACAGCTGAGATCTCGTCCATAGAGTCGATAACTTTTGTATCGCCTGTTGTAAGGATCTCTACCAGCTTTTCAAATGCTTCAGTGTGTGTAGGGAAGTCACAGTCAGCCTCAAGTTTTCTGCCGTCGCCTGTTTTAGCGCTGACATGACCGCCGATACCTATTCTGTCACAGTTGCCCTTTGCGATAACAGACTCGTCTGTCATATCAAGAAGCTGATATTTGAGTGAGGACGAACCTGCGTTTACTACCAATACTTTCATTAAGAAATACTCCTCTCAAAATGATTTGCAATATTACTGTCGCTTGACTTTAAAGCCACAATATAATATAATAATAGTATATCATATCTGAGTTAAATTTCAAGTACATTTACAATAAAAATGCTATTTCATCAAAAAAGTTTGATTTCTTTTAATATTTTACCGTTTTACAAAACCGGGGAGGGAATTCAATGTTTACTGCCGGCGTTGTAGCTGAATACAATCCGTTTCACAACGGACACAAATATCAGCTTGAACAGACAAGAAAACAGGGCGCTGACCATATAGTTGTCGTTATGAGTGGTGATGCTGTACAGCGTGGCGATGTTGCTGTTTATTCAAAGTATGACAGGGCACAGATCGCACTGAGAAACGGTGCTGATCTTGTTATTGAACTAAGTGCGCCTTATTCCTGCGCACCAGCACAGGTCTTTGCCGAAAATGCAGTCAGGCTTCTTGCAGGTCTCGGAGAGGGTGTTGTTAATGCAGTTTCATTCGGCTGTGCCTGCGATAATGCTAGGCTTCTTGAAAAAGCACAGGAAACGTGTGCAGAACTTGAAGATTGCGAGCAGTTCAAAGAGCTTATTTCATCGGGGCTCAGTTATCCTGCTGCAATGCAGAAAGCTGCTGAAAATGAATGCGATGAGGTAAAGGATATTCTGAGTGATGCGAATAATGTCCTTGCGATTGAATATATCAAGGCTGCGAAGAAGTTTGCCCCGTGGATAAGCCTTATGTGTGTCCAGCGTAACGGAACATTTCATGATGATATGGAAATCAACGGTGATTATGCAAGTGCCTCTCTTATAAGAAAAATGCTTAAATACAGCAATAAGCTTGATAAGCTTGTGCCTGAGCTTCCCGAGTCGTCTCCTGCTTATCTGATAAATATGGATAAGGCGCTGCTTTTCAGGATAATGACTGCTGATGAAGACCTTGTCGATGAACTGCCGTTTATGACACAAAGCCTTGCGAACAGGTTTTTTAAGGCTGTCCAGAAATGTCCGCAGAGCGTTGCGGAATTTGAGGACCTGATAAAGAGCAAGGATATAACTATGGCACGGATAAGACGTATGATAATGCACCTTGCGCTTGGTATATGCGATCTTGATATGAAGGTTAGTGTACCTTACGGAAGGATACTTGCCCTTAATGAACGAGGAGCAGAGATCCTTGCAGCAGCAAAAAACAGAACCCTTTCCTATGATACGTCGCTCAGCAAACTTGAAACAGATATAGACTGCAGGCGTGTTGCAATGCTTGAAGGAAATGCAGTAAGACTCAGAGAGATCTGTGCAGGCGATGAGTTCAGCAATGAGTACACCCGAAAGATCGTTTTGACAAAGTAATTGGTGATGTTTATGAGATTCAGGCGCAGACTATTGTGCTTTGTACTGGTAATTCTGCTTTCGGTTCCCGGTCTTCAGATGACTGTATTTGCTCAGGACACGCAGCTACCGTCAAAATTTGATCCTACGCAGAACGGAAAAGTTACAGCTGTCAGGCAGACCCCAGAAGCATTTAATCTCTGCTGGGCGTATGCAACTGTTGCGGCTGTGGAACAAAGCATTATTTTTCATTCTATCGACAACGCTTCAGTCGATCTTTCCGAAAGTGCGCTGGCTTGGTTCTCATCAGACTCTGAAACTGGAAGCATCGAGGCATCTGAAAGGTATAATAACAATTATATCAACGCACCTGTATTTGCTATGTCACGACTCAGCGGTCTGCAATACGAGACTGATGAACCTGTTTATCTCAGCGCTGCTTATAAAAATCCTGTGTCTTATTCGCAGGACGGACTAAGTGAGTTTGAACTTGAATCTGTTGAGAAGGTCAAAGCAGACAGGAAAATTATAAAGCAAAAGCTTATGGAATACGGTGGTGCAGCTGTATGTTATCACAGTGATCTTGATTGTTTCAGCTCTGATCATAAAAGTTATTATCAGAAAGAACGCAGTGATGTGAATCACAGCGTTACTGTCATAGGCTGGGATGATGATTACAGCAGAGATTATTTCGGACCTGTTAAGCCTGACAGCGACGGGGCATGGCTTGTAAAGAGCGTTTGGGGGACCCGTAACGAGAACGGTTATTATTGGATCTCCTATTGTGAGGCGGAACTTGAGGAGTTCTATTTTTACAAGGTTAAAAGGACGGAATCTGATTCGGTATATACCCATAACAGAGGTATGGACAGAATTTTCGTATCTTCAAAAGATCCTGTGCAGGCAGCAAATATTTTTACAGCGCAGGACGATGAACTGCTGACGAATGTTTCTTTTTTTGTTGAGGAAAATGACGGAAAAGGAACAAAGTACAGGGTCCGTGTTTTCAAAGACCTTAAAGAAGACTCTCCGATAGGCAATACCGAATGTGCTGATATTGAAGGCACGGTGACATATGACGGATATTATACCGTTAAACTGCCTCAAGAGACATCTCTTTCAAAGGGAGAAAAATTTTCCGTTGTGGTGACTTTAGAATCGGAAAACGGGAAGAATTACTTTGTTGCAGAGGACAGAAGCTGCGAATGTGAAAAGGGTCAGACTTATTTTTATACATCAGATAAAGGCTGGCAGGAATGTAAGGATTCTGTATATAAAAATGCATATATCAATGCCTATACACAGAAAAAAGATCGACCCGACAAGACGGAGCTTAAAGAACTTATAAGTGAACTTGACGGAAAAAAAGGTCTGAAAAGAGAACTTGACTTTGCCAAAGATGTGTTTGATACAGAAAATGCAAGTAACTTTGAGGTAAAAAAAGCTATTGGTCTTCTTAGATCAATAAGCAACGAATGTGGAAGCTATACTGTTATCTCATCGGCAGAGGATTGGATCAGTTTTGCTGATAATGTCAACAGCGGAGTGCAGTACCGTGATAAAACGGTCGTTCTTGAAGCTGATATTGATTTCAGCGGCAAAGAGTTTGTCACGGCTGGTATCTCGCAGGACAGATGCTTTAACGGCTGCTTTAAAGGTGGAGGCCATCTTCTGAAAAATATAAGTATCAATTATTCGGGGACTGACCCGGAGGGTGTATTCGGGTATCTTGGAAAGTATGCGGATATAAGAGAACTTATTGTCTCTGACAGCAGTATCAAAGCATCTGTTTCAGGCGGTATAGCTGGTATATGCTGCGGCGGGATGATAACGAAATGCGGGTATAAAGGCAGCATTGAGGCTGATACAGGCGGCGGTATCGTCGGGGTGTTGGAAAAAGGGACTCTGAGTGATTGCTGGTCTGATACCAAAGAAAAAGACAGTATTGCAGGAGAGCTTGCAAAGGATGAAAAATACTGTGTTATAAACTGTTTTGTTTCAAACAGCGGAGAAGAACTTGTAAAACAGCTTAATTCCAATGGCGGCCGTAATATGAGCATTGAAAGATTCCAGCTCAGTGATGGCATTATCAGGATTTCGTCTTTTGAGCATTTTACAAAATCCGATCAGCCTGATGATGAAGACGAGAAACAGACCTCAAAAAAGCTCAGTATTCTTGTGCCGATCTCCTTTGCGGTCTTGGCTGCAAATGGTATTATCCTTATCGTTTTGCACCGAAAGCTCCGAAAGAATAAGCGTTAATAAAATATTTATAATCTTTTGTTGGCAAAACATTATAAATGTGATATACTTATCTAATGATGATCAGGAAAGGTTGGTTAGTCTTATGAAAGCAGTAGTAACAGTTATAGGTAAAGATGCAGTTGGTATACTTGCTAAGGTCAGCACTAAGTGTGCAGAATACAATGCAAATGTCATTGAGGTGACTCAGTCGGTAATGCAGGAAATGTTTGCTATGATAATGATGGTCGATATTTCCAAGCTCAACAGCGATTTTGCGGTAATGGCTGAAGCACTTGAAAAGCTCGGCGAGGAAAACGGTCTTAAAGTTACCGTAATGCACGAAAATATCTTTAATTGCATGCACCATATCTGATGAGAGGAAACCTGACACAATGATTAATGTTTATGATATACTTGAAACGATACGAATGATACAGGACGAATGCCTTGATATTCGTACAATAACTATGGGAATATCCTTGCTTGACTGCATAGACAGCGATATTGATGTTGCATGCAAAAAGGTCTATGACAAGATCACCACAAAGGCTGCACATCTTGTAGAAGTCGGCGAGCAGATAGAAAGGGAATACGGTATACCTATTATCAATAAGCGTATATCTGTTACTCCGATAGCGATTGTTTCGGCTGCCTGCAAGTGTTCTCCCGTTAAATTTGCAAAAACGATGGATGAGGCAGCAAAAGCTGTCGGCGTAAACCTTATCGGCGGTTATTCAGCTCTTGTTCCAAAGGGCTTTTCAGCAGGTGATATAGAGCTTATCAAGTCTATACCAGAGGCGCTTGCCTGCACAGAAAGAGTATGTTCTTCTGTCAATATTGGCTCGACTAAAACCGGTATAAATCTTGATGCCTGCAAGCTTATGGGTCAGATAGTAAGAGAATGTGCTGAAAAGACGGCAGATAATGCTTGCTTCGGCGCAGCTAAGCTTGTTGTATTCTGCAACGCAGTTGAGGATAATCCGTTCATGGCTGGTGCTTTCCATGGTGTCGGCGAGCCTGACTGTATGATAAATGTCGGCGTTTCGGGACCTGGTGTCGTAAGAGCAGCACTCAAAAAATACCCTGATGCTGATATTACAAAGATCTCAGATGTAATAAAGGAGATCTCTTATAAGATAACC
>CAMZIK010000187.1 GCA_947307175.1 uncultured Clostridia bacterium | reverse complement strand
AAGAAGGAAATCCTGATACGCCTTTATATCAGATGAACTGATATGCAAATATGGAAAAGAGAGGTGATTTTTTGCCCCTGAGAATAGTATAGCAGGTTAAAATTCGGTCGCATGAGCGCCCGAATGCTCACATCGGACGGGCAAAGCCCGCCGAAGTTTCGGCAATAATACACTGTGCCAGAAAGTCGCATAGAACGGAGGTTTTTGAAAATGAGATCGCATATATCTGACAATGACCAGAAAAACGGCGATGAATCCGATATAAATCAGGTCGCATATTCGTCCGAAAAGATACGATTCGGGATGAAGTTGTATCCCGAAACACTTGATATGGTTGATGCGGCGTATAGGAAGGACTGTTGCACTTCGAGGTCTGCTTTTATTGAAAAAGCTATCCGTTTCTACTGTGGTTATCTTAACACACAGGATCATAAAGAGCTATAAATCCGTTCATAAGAGAAAGGTAGTAAATGAATTCGTTATCTATGTCAAGCCTGAAGAAAACGCTGCTTATTATACAATAAACGGCGAAGGCTCTGATGAATACAAAATAGACCTTTGATACAAAACCGCAGTCGGACGATAGTTCGGCTGCTTTTTTATGGAGGAATAACAATTGAAAATATACATCTATCCCGAAAATCTCAGGGCAACCGTTAAGCTGTGGTTCTGGAATGTTCGGGATTTTATTATTATATGCGCGGGCGTTATTGTTTCGGTAATGTTCTTCGCAAAGCTGTGGACTCCGGTGCCGATGGCGCTGACTGCCTGTTATGCGTTTCTTACACTCAGGGCTGAGGATACAGCTATTCTTGACTATATATTAAACGCCGTAAAGTTCTTCTGCACCACACAGCAGGAGTTCAGATGGCAGATAGGAGAAGATAATGGCAGAAAAGAAAAGTAGGAACAGCCTGCAAAGGCTCATAGGCTTTCAGACCTTCACAAAATACGGTGTTAAGACCGATAAGAGCGAATTCATCTTTTATCATGTTGAGCCTACAAATATATCGGTACTGCCTCCAGAAGTTATCGCAAATAAGATGTATGACTTGGCAATGGTACTGAGCGTAGTTCCGGAGCTTGAAATTATGGCTCTCGATAGCTGTGAGTGCTTTGACGATAACAAGGCGTATGTCAGAAAAAGGCTTGCAGTCGAAAAGAATCAGGCAGTACGAAAGCTGCTTGCGGCAGACCTTGAATTTCTTGACGAGGTACAGGTGGGAATGTCCTCGGCAAGAGAGTTCCTGTTCATATACCGTTTCCGAAAGGAAAAGGAAGAACAGGTATTCAGTCTCATAAACCGAATAAGTAAAGCAATATCAGATCACGGTTTTATGGCTCACAGACTTGAAAAGCCTGAGATAAAGCGAATGCTCGGCTTGTACTTCGGAACAAGCATCAAAGCGGACTATATTCCCGATATCGAGGGCGAGGAATATGCAAAGGAGAATGCAGATGGGAATAATTAAGAACGTACTCAGAAAAGTATTCAAGCGTAGAAAAAAGCTTACCCCGGAGCAGCTTGAAGTCATAGCAACTAAGGACTTCTTTGACAGGACGCTCCCCGGTACAGTCAAGTTCTATACCGACCACTACATATGCGGCAATTATTACAAGAGCATATGGGCGATAACCGAGTATCCACCCAACACCGAGGAAACAGCTCTGCTTGCACATCTTGCAGATCGCAGCGGCGTTACGCTTCGTATCCACAACAGGCTTGTGACCGCAATGGAGCAGAAGAAGATAATGCAGCAGGCTATGCGTAAGAATACCATGATGTCCACAACAAACGATATCAACGAAACTGTCAAGGCAGAGGAAAACATGAACGATATCGTCAATTTGCTTGCAGAGCTTAAACGAGACAGAGAAACGCTTTTGCATACGGCGGTGTTTATTGAGCTGAAAGCTGACACCGAGGAAAAGCTGCGCGAGCTTCAGGCTGATATACAAATGGAGCTTACACGCTCAAAGATATCAGTAGATAAGCTGCTTCTCAGGCAGAAAGAGGGCTTTCTCTCGGTTCTCCCATGCGGCAATAATGTATTCGGAGCGCAGTATGAACGTGTGCTGCCGTCAAGTTCGGCAGGAAATCTGTATCCGCTGAATTACAGCGGCAAGACCGACTCCAATGGCTTCTATATCGGACGTGATAAGTTCGGTGCGAACATTCTCGTTGACTTTGATAAGCGTACCGATGACAAGACCAACAGCAATATCCTTATTCTCGGCAACAGCGGACAGGGCAAGAGCTACTTAATGAAGCTTCTGCTCTGTAATATGCGAGAATCGGGAAAGAGCGTTATCTGCCTCGATCCCGAAAGCGAATACGAGGACTTATGCAATAATCTCGGCGGCACATATATTGATATGATGTCAGGAGAATATATGATAAATCCCCTTGAACCCAAGTCATTCGGAGAAGCCGACAGGAGCGAGGACGCTCCCGATACCTTCCGCAGGGTAACAAGACTTAGTCAGCACATATCCTACCTCAAGGACTTTTTCAGAGCTTATAAGGACTTCTCCGACAGCGAGATCGATACCATAGAGATAATGCTTATTAAGCTTTATAACCGCTTCGGTATTGATGATAATACGGATTATTCCGGGCTGACTGCCGCCGACTATCCGACAATGGCAGACCTCTATGAGCTGACGGAAAAAGAGTACAAGGCTTATGACAGAGAGAAAAGAAACCTCTATACCGAGGAAACGCTTCAGAATATATGCCTCGGCATTTACAGTATGTGCAAGGGAGCTGAGGCTCAGTATTTTTGCGGCCATACCAACATAAGGGATGGCGATTTCTTATGCTTCGGCGTGAAAGGCATTATGGACACCAACAAGCAGTTAAAGGGGACTCTGCTTTTCAATATTCTCAGCTACATGAGTTCGCAGCTTCTTGGCAAGGGAAATACAGTTGCTGCTATAGACGAGCTTTACCTTTTCCTTTCCAATATGACCGCTATCGAATATATCCGAAACGGAATGAAGCGTGTTCGCAAAAAGGAATCCTCGTTTATTATCGCCTCTCAGAACATCAACGATTTCCTTATCCCCGAAGTCAAGGAGTTCACTAAGCCTCTGTTCAGCATACCTACACACACCTTCTTTTTCAATGTAGGAAACTGTTCGGCGGCTGAATTTATGGATACGGTTCAGCTTCTCAAACCCGAATACGATCTCATCGCACACCCTGAGCGCGGAACCTGTCTCTATCGCTGCGGCAATGAACGTTATCTGCTGCAGGTCCATGCTCCTTCGTATAAGGAGGCTCTCTTCGGAAAGGCAGGAGGAAGATGACAAAAGACTTGATTTATACTGAAAATAATGGTATAATAACTAATATCGGCAAAAGGAAAAGAGGTGCACCAATGAAATATCTGTTAATGCATAAGAATATAGAGGTTGCGGATATTGATATCGATGATGTTCTTGGAGGAATAACATCAGTCAATGAAGTAATGCGCAGGGAACATTTTCCTGTAGGAATAGTGCACCCTTTACATCATAATGAGGTCATTGACCGCGGTGCATTGAATAAATGGTGGTGCAGCCGTTCCATTCCTGCGAGCAGAATGGGCATTGCCGATGCTTTTGATACACTTGGCATATCTGATCCGAGCGAGCTTTTGACAAAATGCTTCGGTCTCAGCCTTTCCGACCATTACTGGATAAAGCCGAATGGCAGCAGTATGAAGTGGGAGGACGTTAATTTCTTCGATAACGATTTCTCTGATGATATAGGCGATGTATTATTCGGAACAAATACAAAATCATCAGGCTTTGATTTTAATTCGCCCGATAATACATCAGACGGCAATCTTAAAAAGCGCTGGAAGATAATAGACGGTAAACGCTGCTTGCTGAAAGCAGGATCGATGCCTTACAGGCAGCAGCCGTATAACGAGGTAATCGCTTCAATAATAATGGACAGACTTGGAATAAGCCATGTTCCATACAGCATAATCCATTTAGGGAACGAGCCGTTCAGCCTTTGTGAGGACTTTATTACAAAGGATACTGAGCTCGTCAGTGCTTACAGGATATTGCAGATCAGAGGGAAAGAGAATCACGAAAATGATTATCTTCACTATATCAATACCTGTAAAGAACTGGGCGTTGATATATCAGCTGCTATTGATGAGATGATTGTTGTTGACTATATAATTGCCAATGAGGACAGGCATTTTAATAATTTCGGACTTATAAGGAACGCAGAAACACTTGAATGGATAGGCGCTGCACCGATTTTTGACAGCGGTACTTCCCTTTGGTTTAACCGTTCCGAAGATCAGATAAAGAATACAGAGATAAAATGCAAGCCATTCAAAAAGCATCACAGCGAACAGATAAAGCTTGTTTCAGATATCAGTCGGTTTGATTTTTCAAAGCTCAACGGCGTTGAAGATGACATCAGGAAGGTTCTTGAAGGACAGAAGCCTGAGCGAATTGAACTGATCTCAGAGTCGGTAAGAAACAGGATAGAGACTTTACAGAAGTTGACTATCGGACAGAACGTTTATGCAGAAAACAGCGTTACGGACGAATATTCCGAAGAAGTTACCGCTGAGGATTATAACATAAGCATGAATTGAATGATTTATATGAGCTGCCATTGGCAGCTCTTTCTTTTACAGGAGGTGTTACAATTAAAAATGATTACAACGGTAGCGAAAGACCTGCTGAAAATGATAGCCGTTGATACGGCAACAGATAAGAAGAAACGAGATACTGTCCTTATAGTGATCGGAAGTATTTTAGTCGGACTGTTGATGCTGATACTGCTCCCGATAATCGTATTTATGTCATTAGGAAGTGTAGAGTCGCCCGAAACTGATTTGCAGTTTGATGAGGCGGCTTTTATTTCTCAGCTATCGCCCGAACAACAGGAGAATATCTCGGCAGTTGAGGCTGACGGACAGTCAATAGCTGATGCAATGGCTGTGGCAGACCTGAAAGAGCAGACGATAAAGGCACAGCTAATATATATGTCCTACTTTAATGGCAACAGGCTCACGGACTTCACGGCATACGCAGAGCATTTCTCACAGGACGATGAGCAGCTTATACAAAGTCTCAATGCCGATTACAGCCTTGATATCGATTACACTGAATTCAAGCGGACGTATACTCTTGTGATGAATTCTACTATCAACGAGTATATGTTCACGGACAGCTCCACCAAAAATGCAGACGACCTCGCCGCCTGGTGCAGGAATGCTTATGAATCTGGCTGGAGATATGCGGATAATTCCTTCGGTGAACGCACAGGCGAGGATCGTATCCGTTGTGCCGATAATGTGGGACTGATAATGGGATATGTGCGCTATGATACCGAAAACAAGATCTTCACAGATGAGATCGTTGATATGTACTATACCG
>CAMZIK010000186.1 GCA_947307175.1 uncultured Clostridia bacterium | reverse complement strand
GGTTCAGGCCGTATTTGACTATGTAACGGCAAATTTCAGCAATGATAATTCCTGCACATATCTGTCGGCAGTAACAATGTGCTTGTGCGAGGGCATCGGACTTGACTGCAAATATGCACTTATCTCCGATTGGTATGCTCACTGTGCAAATGCTGTTAACGTAGATGGTGTGTGGTATGTACTCGACACTCAGGCAGGCGGATTTCTCTGCGGAAACTTCGGCTTCACAAGCATACTCGATGAATATGAAAACGAGCTCAGCGTAACGCTGAGTGACAACGACTATGAATGAAAGGAAAATAATATGATGAAAAACAGAATAATCAACCGTATCGGCGCAGGACTCTTAGCGATGTCCTGCGCTTTTTCTATGCTTGGAACAACTATTCCGAGCATTTCTGCAAGTGCAGCTATGACAACTGAGAATACAGCTTTTCCCTCCTCTGATGAGGTCATCGCTCAGGCGGCTACACTTCTTGGCTCTCCATATGGCTGGGGTTTTAAGGGATATACAGGTGTGTATTATCAGGACAGCTATTCACCGCTCTCCCTTGACTATGTCAGACAGCAGGGCGTTGACTGCTCAGGTCTTCTGTACTACACACTGACACATCTGGGCTACAGCACAAGCGGATTTTCATGGAATAATCCTGTTCCTGAGGATACTCCGCACTGGCTGTCGGTGAATGATAACTGCACGATCACCTATAACGGCGTTACTTCCAAAATCGATGTAGAAAAGGCAAACATCCCCTACACAGAACGTCCCTATTGGGAGTGCGCAGACGGTTCGACTATCACTCCCGGTTCTATGGTCATCGCCGATAATCTCAACGGTGAGGATCACTCCTGGATCTACATGGGAGAATTCAATAACCGTAACGAGGTCATGGCTCTGTATTTTTCATATTCATCATTAAGTGGATTCATAATTTTTTTTTCGACCTTTAGGTCATCAGCTACCTTAAATCCATCGGCGTAAATGAAAGCTACATCAACAGCAGTACTGTGGGCGACGGCAGCGGTGACGGCGGTACTCACTGGCGTATCGAGTCAAACGGCTCCAACGGCTGCGTTATCAACAACCGAACTGACGGTAAGAAAGCCACTGCAATGAATATGTATGCGTTCAGAGTCACAAGCAGAGATGTGACATTCGAGATAGACAAGTACAATAAGGACGGCAATCTTGTAGGAAAGTCTACTGTTGACAACAGTACGGCGGTGTATGGAATATATTCAGATAAGGCTTGCACAAAGTCAGTTGGCTCAATTACTATTGGTGCAGATGGCAGAGGTGCGATAAGCCTTCCCAACGGCACTTACTACGCAAAAGAAACAAAGGCTCCTACAGGATATGAGCTTGACCCTACGGTGTACACTATCAGTCCCGGCATGACAAAGGTAACTGAAGATTACAAGTTCGGCAGCATCAAGATAAACAAGACTGCGGAAGACGGCATCGTGAGCGACCGTGAGTTCAAGGTGACATGGACAGAGAACGGAAAGTCACAGTCCAAGACAGCGAAGACTAATGACAGCGGTGTTGCTGATTTCAAAAACCTTAAGGTATATGATATGAGCAACGGACAGGCTATCTCATATAATGTTTCCGAGATAAATACCGATACAAGATATGTTACTCCAAAGGCTCAGGACATTACCCTCACAAGCGGCAATGCTGACCTGACAGTAGCTGTTGACTTTGAGAATACGCTGAAAAAGGGGAATATCAAGATCAACAAGCAGTCTGAGGATAATCAGAACGGTGACAGGACATTCACTATCACAGGCGGCGGTGAGACTTATACTCTGACTACTGCAAATGACGGTACAGCAATAATCGCAAATATCCCTGTTTATGACAGCAGCAACCAGCCTATCACCTATACTATCAGCGAGAAGGATGTTCCCGTGAGATATGTAGTTCCTGCTGACCAGACCGCTACGCTTACAGCAGATGCTACAGTGAATGTTAAGTTCGAGAATAAGCTGAAGAAGTTCACAGCAGAGATCACAAAGAAGGACAGCGAGAACATCACCGCACAGGGCGATGCTACTCTTGCAGGTGCAACTTATGGTCTCTATCATGACGGTGAGCGTGTAGCGACATATACCACAGATGAGAACGGACACTTCGTTACAGATGAGTTCGTATGCGGCAACTACACTCTTCAGGAGCTTACTCCCTCACAGGGATATCAGCTCAATGACGAGATATACAAGGTTGGTGCCGAGCCTCAGAATTACAAGGTAGAGGTCAATCCTATCGCTCTTGACGTTACAGAGGACGTAGTAAAGGGCAAGGTATCGATCATCAAGCACAGCGATGACGGTACAACTGGCATCGAAACACCCGAGAACGGAGCTGAGTTTGAGGTTTACCTCAAGAATTCTGGCAGCTATGAGAACGCCAAGGAAACAGAGCGTGACTACCTCATTACAGACGAAAATGGATTTGCTGAGACAAAGAAACTCCCTTACGGAACATACACTGTTCACCAGACTACAGGCTGGAAGAACACAGAATTCGTTGAGGACTTCGACGTTATCGTCGACGAAAACGGTAAGACCTATCCATATATCATCAACGACGCTGTTATCACAGCAAATATCCGCATCGTGAAGAAGGATGCTGAGACCGGTAATACGATCCCTGTATCCGGTATAGGTTTCAAGGTATGGAGCGTTGACGATGAGAAGTACATTTCTCAGACAGTCAACTATCCTTCCGAGGAAACTATCGACACATTCTATACAAACGAAACAGGCACACTTATGCTCCCCGGTGAGCTTGCATACGGCAATTATGAGCTCCATGAAGTAAAGGCTCCCACAGGATACTTCCTCAACGAAGAGCCTGTACCTTTCACAGTTGACGGAACAGAAAAGACTGTTGAGGTCGAGAAGTTCGATACTGCTCAGAAAGGAAGAATTTCAGTAAGCAAGCGTGGCGAGATCTTCAAGACAGTACAGGCTATCGGTCCTGCTCTCCATACAAATGAAGACGGCGAAACAGAAACAGCAGGCTTAACAACCTATACACCTGTTTTCGAGGAAGGCGGACTTGGCGGTGCAGAGTTCGAAGTGATCGCAGCCGAGGACATTTACACAGCAGACGGTACACTCAGAGCATCTGCCGGCGAGGTAGTTGCTGACATTATCACAGACAAGGACGGAAATGCTTCAACTGAGCCTCTCTACCTCGGCAAGTATGTTGTCAAGGAGAAAACTGCTCCCTATGGCTATGTACTGAATGATGAGGCAAAGGAAGTTGAACTCACCTACGCAGGACAGGAGGTTTCTATCACAGACGCTGTTAACAACACATTCAACAACGATTATCAGAGAGTAAAGATAAGCCTTGCCAAGTTCATGGAACATGACGAGCTCTTCGATATCGGCGAAAACGATGAGTACAAGAAGGTTACATTCGGACTCTATGCAGCAGAGGATATCACTGCCGCTGACGGTACAGTTATCCCAGAGGACGGCTTCATCGCACAGGTATCACTTGGCGAGGATATGACAGCCGACTTTACAGAAAAGCTCCCGTTCTCACGCTACTACGTTCAGGAGATAGCAACCGACGAGCACTATATGCTTAACGGCGAGAAATATCTTGTGAACTTCCAGTACATGGGACAGGATATGACAACAGTTGACATCGATTGCGGAACATTCATCAATGACATCAAGCGTGGATCAGTAAGCGGCAAGAAGGTCAACGAAAATGGTGATCCTCTGGAGAACGCTCTCTTCGGTCTGTTCAAGTCTGATGAGACTGCATTCACAGCTGAGAACGCCTACCTTACAGATGAGTCCGACGAGGACGGATACTTCGGTTTCACAGATATTCCTTACGGCGAGTACATCGTCAAGGAGATAGCAGCACCTACCGGATATATCCTTTCAGACGAGCAGTATCCTGTTGTTATCGCTGAGAACGGCGATGTTGTGGAGATAACTGCGGAGAATAAGGCGATCACTGTATCTATCAGCAAGGAAGACCTCTACGGCAATGAGCTTACAGGTGCATCTATGCAGCTTATCGATGAAAACGGCGAGATCGTGGACGAGTGGACATCTGACGGCGAGAACCACATCATCACAAACATTCCTGCAGGCGGTTATACACTCAAGGAAGTTGCAGCTCCCGAGGGATATGTTATCGCAACAGATATCAGCTTCACAATCGACGAGTACGGAAACGTTACTGTTGACGGCGTTGAGGCTAATGCTTTTGATGATGACGGAAATCCCATTGTTACAATGATCGATGATGCAACACTTGTAAAGATCAGCAAGCAGGATATGACAACAGGTACAGAGCTTGCAGGTGCAACACTTCAGGTCATCGACAAGGACAGCACTGTTATCGAGGAATGGGTATCCGGCACAGAGCCTCACTATATCGAGGCAAAGCTCATTGCAGGCGAGAAATACACTCTCCGTGAGATCACAGCTCCTGACGGCTACAATACCGCTGAGGATATCGAGTTTACCGTCAATGCAGACGGAAGCGTTACCGAGGTAACTATGAAGGACGAAGCAATTATTGTAACAACACCTAATGTTGCCACAGGCGATACAGGCAAGAGTCCTCTCGGATGTATCATGGTGATCGCAGGTCTCGTACTGCTCACAGTATCCATATTTGCAAGAAAGAAAAAGGAAGAGCCTGCCGACGATTACGCAGCACTCTGTCCCGACTTCATTGAAGGAGAAAATGAATGAAAAAGAAGACTATACTTCGCACACTGGCGGCTGCTTCGGCAGTCGCCCTCCTTTTAGGAGGAATATATCTGCTGACAAAAGATGACGTTCGGCAGAAACTCAAGGAAACCGATCTCAAGCCATATATGCCGCCACCTTCGGTTTTAGAGGCACTTGATGATATTTCCGAGCCTGAAATTACTACGACTACAATAACGACAACTATCACAGGTGAAGCTACTGAGCCTACCACAGAAGCGGCTGTAATAACCACCGCATCTCCCGAGTTATCAGCAGAGGTCAGACAGAGCCTTATTGACTCGGCACAGTCGCTGAATTCGGCATACCCCGATGCACTCGGCTGGCTGTATATCCCTGATACGGTCATCAGCTATCCCGTAATGCAGAGCAGAGATAATGACTATTACCTCAGTCATGCGTATGACGGAACATACCTGAAAGCAGGCTCGGTATACCTTGATTATCGTTGTGAGGGCAGATTTCAGAACCCGATAAACATCGTTTATGCCCACAACATGAAGAACGGCTCCATGTTCGCACAGGTGACAAACTTTAAGAATGACAGCTATTTCGAGAGCCACAAGTACGGCTGGCTGGCTACTCCTGAGACAGTATACAGGATCGACTTTTTCTCCTGTGCTATTGCAGACTGGCATGACAGCCTGTATGAGGGTGATACTCCTGTGGCGGAGTGGGTGCCGCATATCTGCG
>CAMZIK010000185.1 GCA_947307175.1 uncultured Clostridia bacterium | reverse complement strand
TCAGGCTCGCCGTATGTAGCGGCTGTTGATGAGAACACGATTTTGCCCACATTGTTCTTCACCATTGCTTCGAGAAGCACTTTAGTGCCATAAAGATTGTTGTCGTAATATTTCAGCGGATTTGTAACGCTCTCGCCAACGAGGGAGTAAGCCGCAAAGTGAATTACAGCGTCGATTTTCTCCTGCTGAAAAAGCTTGTTGAGGAAGTCAAAATCACGGAGGTCGCCTTCATAGAATTTTGCCCCTTCGGGAATCGCCTTACGATATCCCGTAACAAGATTATCTGCTATAACAACTTCGTTTCCTGCTTTTACAAGTTCAAGTGCGGTATGTGAGCCGATATAGCCTGCTCCGCCAAGTACCAGAATAGCCATAAAATCACTCCTTAGTAATCTCTACACCGCCTACGGGACGGATTTTCATTTTTGTACAAGATTTTTCTCCGAAAATCCTGTTCATTTCATTGATATAGTCATCAACAAGACCAACGGGAACGAATGCCTGAATTGTTCCTGCAAAACCGCCGCCGTGTACTCTTACTGCTCCGCTATTGCCAAGAAATCTTCTGCTGAGCATAACAGCAAGGGTTATTGCCTGATTTTCAGGGTCGGAGCAGGAATAATGATTCTGAAGATACGCTTCTGAAGAACGTCCCGACTGCCTTACAAGCTCAAGGAAGTATTCAAAGTTTCCATCTTTCAAAGCAGAAGCTTCAAATTTTGCACGATTGTTTTCCTCAAAGAAATGCGTTGCTCGGATTATTGCTCTATCAGAACAGGTTTCACGGAGCTTCGGAATTTCATTGTAAAATAAAAGCTCATTCACAAATCTCAGATGGGTCTTGCCGAAATGCTTTGCAATATTCTCCATCTCATTTCTGATTGCGGTATAATCATCAGTAAGGTCAGCGTGACTGCTCTTTGTATCGGTAATGCACAGGCAGTAGCCGTATTCCTCAAAATCACAGCTGAAGCCTTCAACCTTTGGCTGCTCCGTATCTGAAAAGTCGATGAACACCAAGCCTCCCACAGAAGAAACCATCTGGTCCATAAGACCGCTGTTCTTGCCGAAATAAACATTTTCGGCAAACTGTCCGATTTTTGCGATTTCAACTGCTCCTGCCTTATTATCGTTATAATAGGTATCTATTATTGTACCAATCAGCGTTTCAAAAGCGGCTGATGAAGAAATTCCGCTTCCGCAGATTACGTCAGAGGTGCAATATAAATCAAAACCGCCGATTTTAACACCCATATCCATAAATCTTGTCGCTATACCGCTTACGATTGCGGCTGTGCCTGTATTACCCGATTGAACGGAAATATCGCTCAGATTTACAGTGAAAGGATTATATCCCTCGGATTTAATGCGGATAACTCCGTCATTGTGAAAGGCTACAACGCCGATAGCATCAAGATTTACAGCCGCCGCCAGCACGCAGCCGTGCTGGTGGTCGGTGTGGTTGCCTCCGATTTCAGTTCTGCCGGATGCGGAGAAGATACGGATATCCTTTCTGTCGGGATACAGCTTTGCAAAGCTGCTTACTGCGTCAAGATAGCGCTGTTTCTGATATGTCATAGTGTCATCGTCTGTACCATAAAGCTCTGAAAAGACTTTTGTAAATTCATTGTTTTCAATACTCTGTAAAGTATCGGTAATATTCATAAAATCATCTCCTATGATATCAAAGGGAAGATACGATAAATTCAAGAGACATTGCTTCTTCGCTGTTTATCTTGAATTCCTTGTGTACGGGTGCTCCCCAGCTGTCATCGCCGCCAACGCCCATCTGCTTTGCGGCAATGCGTACCCAAGTGTAAGTTGGGTCAGGTAGCTCGTCACGGTGCATAGCGTTGTCAAGCTCGTATGCGTTATATGGAAGAACACTCATTTCAAAGGGATTTTCTGTTGCTGTGAAATTAAGACCTGCTCCGTTTTCTTCATATACATTTACATATCTCACGCCTGTTCTGTTTCCGCATTCCTGTGGGTTAAGATACTTTGTGAAGTTTTCCAGTGCAGTTAATGTGTATACACCAAGTCTTGCACCGTTGTTTCTGTCGATGTAGTTTTCATCAGGACCCATTCCGTAGAATGTGAACTTGTCATACTGCTTCTTCATTTTGAAATCCATTGCGAATACTGGCATATCGGAAAGTCCCTTTACTCCGTCATACTCAGCCTTTACGCCAAGTCTGCCGTCGAAATATGCGATATATGTAACCTTGTATTCAAATGACGGAACAGTGGGTGCAAGGAACTTGAATGTTACTTCAAGGCTGTCAGCGTTTTCTTTTGTTTCAAAACCGAGAAGCTTTGCACATTTTCCTGCGATCTGCCACTGTGCATTCTCGCAAGGGTAGCCCGCGCCTGTATCGTTATCGGTGTGCGCTCTGAAAAAGCTTACCTTAGGCGCTCTTGTGATGTACTCAACTCCGTTGTAGACCAGCGAGCTTACGCCGCCCTCACGCTTGTCGAACTGCATCGAGAAGCCCTCGCCGTTTACTCCGATACAGAAATCGCCGTACACTATCTCTGCCTTATGAGCAGTCATCGGGGCTGTGATCTCGGGAGTTTTTACGATCTGCTGTGCAAAGGATATCTCGTGTCCCTTTTCTGCCCAGATCGTGTCCTCTGCAAGAACTGCGTAGGCTGTCAGAACATATTCGCCGCCGTTTTCGGGAACTTCAAGACCGATTTTCACGCTGCCTGCTTCCCCTGCGGAAATGTTCAGGCGGTGCTCCTCTGCACTGAGGATGTCGCCCCCCTTTTCAAGAGTTACCTTGAAGATATATCCGCTTGTATCAGTGAAAAGGTTTCTGTTTTCTACGGTCAGCACACCGTTCTCAAGACTCATTCTGATGTTGGAGTAGAGCCGCTTCGCTTCGCTTACCTTTGGAGAATATGTGCGGTCAGCGTAAACAATACCGTTTGTGCAGAAGCCGTAATCGCTTGCTCTGTCATCAAAATCGCCGCCGTAAACAAGCACTCCGTCCTTGTAAAGTGACTGGTCGATGTAGTCCCAGATAAAGCCGCCCTGATATGCTTCATATTTATCTTCAAGGTCGGTGTAAAGCTTCATACCGCCGAGGGAGTTGCCCATAGCGTGCATGTATTCACAGCTGATGTAGGGCTTTCCTGTGTTCTGTTTCAGGTATTCCTCAACCTCGTCAGGCTTTGCATACATTCTGCTTTCCATATCGGTGATGTGGTTGTATTTTCTGTTCCACACAACACCCTCGTAGTGAACAAGTCTTGTCCTGTCAACCTCGTGAAAGTAGTCAGCCATTGCCGCAATATCATCACCGCAGTAGCTTTCGTTTCCGCAGCTCCATATCAGCACGCTTGCGTGGTTTTTGTCACGCTCATACATTGACCTTGCTCTGTCGAGGCAGGCTTCCTTCCATTCGGGAAGTGAAGCAGGAACATTTATTGACGGCTCACAAGCACCCATCTTCTGCCAAGTGCCGTGGCTTTCGAGATTTGTTTCGGCAATAAGGTAAATGCCATACTCATCGCAAAGCTGATACCAAAGAGAGTTGTTCGGATAGTGGCAGGTGCGGACTGCGTTGATATTGTTCTGCTTCATGAAGCGGATATCCCAAAGCATATCATCCTCGGTAACAACTCTGCCGCCCTCTGCGTTCCACTCGTGACGGTTGATGCCCTTGAAAACAATTCTCTTGCCGTTCAGACACATAATGCCGTCTTTCAACTCAAAGGTACGGAAGCCGATCTTTGTTTCAGCTGTTTCAATAATTTCACTATCTGATATAATCTCAGCAGTTATTGTATAGAGGTTGGGCTGTTCTGCACTCCAAGGCATAATATCAGGTATCGAAGCTGATACATTTGCAGTATTGCCCTCATACACCTTGATACCGTTCTTGTCAGTGAGAGTAAGCTTTATTTCATAATCGCTGTCGCCGATAATATCAAGCTCGGTTGCAAGAATACCGTTGCCGTTTTCGTAATCATAGTCTGCGATAACCTTCATATCACGAACGTGAATTTCAGGAACAGCGTAAAGATACACGTCACGGAAGATGCCCGAAAACCTCCAGAAATCCTGGTCTTCAAGCCAGCTTGCTGTGCTGTAACGGTAAACCTCAACCGCAAGCTTGTTGTTCTTTTCCTTGAGATAAGGAGTAATATTGAATTCGGAAGGTGTAAAGCTGTCCTCGGAGTAACCTACAAACTCGCCGTTGAGCCATACATAGATTGCAGTTTCCACGCCTTGAAAGCTGATAAAGGTTTCCTTGCCGAGAAGTTCCTTGTCAACGTCAAAGAACTTAACATAACTTCCCACAGGATTGCGTTTCTTTGGTATCTGCGGAGGTACAAGCTGTTCGTGACCCTCCCAAGGGTACTGTGTGTTTACATACTGTGGCTTATCGTAGCCCTGTAACTGAATGTGTCCGGGGACGATGATGTCATCAAAGCTTGTTACATCAAAATCTGTCTTGTAGAAGTCAGCAGGTCTGCTGTCGGGATGTTCGGTGTAGTTGAATTTCCAAGTACCGTTCAGGCTCTGACGGAGATTTCCGTCCTTTGTTGTATATGTATGGTCTGAGTGTGCCTTTTCACGGTTAACTTCATAAATTTCAGGATTTGCGAGCCATTCAAGTGTAGGTTTCATGATATTTCCTCCTTAGTTGCTGTGAGCCTTGTCCCAGTCTTCGTTTGCCTTTTCAAGTCTCGAGTTTTGCACCGAAGCAGCACTCACATAACGGGTGAATACTGTTTCCGTTTAAAGGCGCCTTTGTTTTTCCTGATTATATTCTAACACGGTTTTTAAGCGTAAACAATAAACACAATAGACTAAAATATGCACAAAATGATACAAAAGCATTGAAATTCAGCTTATAATATGCTATACTGATAAAAACGAAAGGAGTTATGGTTATGTTTACAAACGTTGCGTATTTACACAATTCTCTGAATGATATGGTTGATACAAGCAAATCACTTGTTGTTACAAGCTGCGGATATTATCGTGTGCACAGCCGCCCTGTTGTTTCAACGGAGCGTCCCACAGGCAGACGTGACTATCAGCTTATATACATAGCCAAAGGCAAGGGACATTTCTATTTTGATGGTCTGCAGGGAAAAGAAACAATCATAACTGAGGGAAATATGGTACTTTTCCGACCGGGTGAGATACAATTTTACTATTATTATGCTCCCGAAAAAACCGAGGTTTACTGGGTGCATTTCACGGGGCGAATGGTAGAGGGTATTCTGGATAACTACGAAATACCGAATAATAAAAACGTGTTCTATACAGGAAATTCTCCCGATTATGCGTGGCTGTATCGTCAGATTATTCAGGAGCTGCAACTGTGCCGTCAGAATTACGAGGAATTGATTGCGATTACGTTGCGCCATATATCTGCCATTTTTGTCTTTGAGATAGTTTCCCTTATCGTCCCTGCGGTACACAACTTTTCCGTTTACTCTTTTCGGGCGGCCCC
>CAMZIK010000184.1 GCA_947307175.1 uncultured Clostridia bacterium | reverse complement strand
AGAATATAAAAAGCTGTCCGCAGATCATGCAGACAGCTTTTTTCGTCTTTAGCTTTTTTTCGTGCAGCATATAATGTGTATCTCTGTCGATAATGTTGGTTCTTCAAGAGCAAGATTCAAGCTATCCTTAATAACCACACTAAGCGATGAGGAATGCACTGAGATAATCAGTAATATAGATGCAGAGGCAAGCGGGAAGAATCCCAAAAAAGATCTTGCTACCATTCTCGATTCAAAGTATTGCAAATGTAAAACAGAACAACTGATAATATAAAACTACACTGTAATACAAAAGACCAATGCAAACCAGCATAAGCTAAGTATAAATCGAACTATCGTTCTCGGTTTTGAAAACCTTCGTCAAAATGACGGACATCTCAAAAAGCGCAGGTACGAGCTTTCAGCGCACTGCGCCGAACATACGTTCGCATATGCGCATATTTCATCGTCAAAATGCCGATTTTGTTGACGAGCGTCAAAAATCTATTGACACTTGTCCAATCATCTGATATACTTGTATACAGATACAACTTGAATCTTAACAAAACGAGCAAGCGGAGCAGCGGGTAGGTATCGCCAGGCTGGCTACCAAGCGGGGGCGGCATCCGAAAGGGTGTTGATTCACAAAGCAACGCATAAGTTTTATCTGTCACAGTCAAGGTCAAACATTGTCATGCGGCTTGCAGTTTAAACCGAGTAGACGGAGATGCCATTCCTTAAACGGAGCGGTATACTACTGTCACCGCATATAGTGTTTTACTTTGCCGGCACAATAAAAATGTGTCAGGTCAGACCAAGGGATAATCGTGTCCCGATGACAGTAAAACATAAACTCCGCTACTTGAAAGAAATTAAATATTGATCACAGATCCTTCTTCCGAAGTTTTCGGAGGAAGGATTTTTTGTTGTCCAAATCACTAAATCAATGTTCCGTTTTCTGTGCAAGCCTACAAACTTTTTCAAGACTGTCAAAATGACAGTTTACAAAACCCCAAATCCGTTCCGTATACAAGTGAGAGATTTTTAAAGGAGTGAGTCCGATGTAAATTTCATTATCGCAGAAAAGAAAAAACTGAAACAAAACAGGAGGAATGTCTATTGGAAAACAAAGTTGAAATTGTTAGCTGTGAGACCATCATGAATACCGAGTACCCGCCTG
Organism: uncultured Clostridia bacterium; assembly: GCA_947307175.1. Classification (GTDB taxonomy): domain Bacteria; phylum Bacillota; class Clostridia; order Oscillospirales; family Ruminococcaceae; genus Hominimerdicola. Next base: position 4,387 of record CAMZIK010000184.1, on the reverse strand, counting down.
CTAGGTTCTGTGTGGATACGCTTATCGGAACAGGCTGCTACCTCGTCGCAGGTGTTCCCAAGATAGGCAAGAGCAAACTTGCTCTTGATATCTGCATCAGTGTTGCTAAAGGTGAGAACGCTCTTGACCTTCAGACTGAAAAAGGTGCTGCACTGTACCTTGCTCTTGAAGATCCGTATGAGAGATTGCAGAACAGACTGTATGAACTGCTCGCTGAGCCTGTGGATAATTTGTTTTTCTGCATTAGTGTCAACGGCATAGGATGTGGATTGGAAAAAGAAATAGAAGATTTCTATGCCGAGCACCCTGACCTGCGTCTGGTTATCGTTGACACGTTCCAGAAGGTAAGAAAGTTTCATGAGTCAAGCTACGCTACTGACTACCAGGAAGTCTCTGCGGTCAAAGAGCTTGCTGACAGACTCGGAATAACAGTAATCCTCATTCATCACCTGCGCAAACAGCACGACAAGGACCCTTTCAATATGATATCAGGTACGACAGGTATCCGAGGTTGTGTTGACGGAGCAATAGTTCTTATCATGAAAGATGAGTACTCTCACACAGTTACTCTTCACGCCGAGGGCAGAGATATAGTGAACAGAAAGATGGAACTGCAGCTCGAAAAAGAATCACAGCGTTGGAAAGTGATAGCTGATGATTTAGTCGAGCCCGAAAAGTTTGATGATGAAGTTGTTACTGCGATAGCAGCTGTGATGAAACAGGAAGTATCTTTTCTTGACACAGCGACAGTGCTGACAGACAAGGTCAACAAACTGACAAAAAAGGAGTATGAGCCGAGGATGGTCTCAAGGATAATGACACAGAACCGGACGAGGCTCGAGGACCTTGGGATACTGTTTGAACGGCGGCACAGCAACGGAAAGAGGATGCTCTCGGTAGAGTACATTGAAAGCAGGGACGATAGTGACGATAGAATCACTGAGGGTACTTCAGAAACTATCGACCCTGTGGAAAACGCTTTACCTGCGTGATTTTCCCAGTGACGATGAAAAACAGCAAAAGGGCTATGTGAAATCATCGTCCCTTGCGTCCCTGTCAAAAATGCAGCGACCGTCGCGCGATTTGTGCCCGCCTTCTCCCTCGGTAGACGAACTACCCGAGCCGATACCTGACAACGCCGCACAGGGCATTGTCGTGCAAATGTGAGCGACCGTGAGGTCTTTTTCTTCTGCCGATAAATCTTTTCACAGATGCTTTCGGATTCAGAATTTCACCTTGCTCGGCTAAGGCAAGCATAGCGCTGTGGCACCCACCGCAGTTTGCGGCGGCAGCCTTTCACAGATGCGGGTGGACCCGCACCCCTTCATTGGCAGAAAAAGAATATGTCTGAACTGATAACACGACAGTTTCAATGGCAGACCAACAAGGCTCGGTTTCAGAGCTTTCAGTAGTTTGCAGGAAAAAGCACGGCGTCATTTGCCGCCGCACGCCTCACTTCGCCACGCAGTGCTCGGCGTGTTTGCGAGAGAAACTGCGAAAGTGAAATTGCAGTCAAAATGTGAAAAAGCAAAAAGTACCGACGTCAAAATTTCAAAAGTAAGCCTGTAACTCCGCTGCTGCGAGAGAAACAGGTGGAGTCACGAGCAGTTTACAGCTGAACAAAACAGTTGTGTTTAAACTGTTACTGCGGCTCAAACGATGGCGCCCTGAACGAGGGAGTCGTCATCAACTCGATACCGAAACGGTATTAAGTTAAGTAGCAACTAAAAGAACTAACAACAATGAATTATGAAAGGACAATGCAAATGAATGATATCAAAATGACTAACGCAAACAGACCTGTGATGCTGACGATAAGAGAAGCATCGGAATACGTGATAGGGCTCTCCCAGTATCAGATAAGAAATATGTGCAAGTCAGGTAAACTGCCCTGCATAGTTGCAGGCAAGCGCTATCTCATCAACAGAGATGTTCTGCTGAAATACCTTGGGATAGAACTGGATTACGAATGATAACTTTCTGTGTTGTGATTGGAAAAAGTTTTAGAAAGGCTGGATATCTGCCAAGCGTTGTGGTATCCTTGCTTGATAAGAAAAAGAAAAGGAGGAATGCTGATGGCTAGTATTCGCAAAAGAGGAGACTCATATCTCATAACCGTGTCCTGCGGTTACGACGCACTTGGAAAGCAGGTGCGCCAGCAGATGACCTGGACTCCTCCCGAGGATATGAACAGCAGAGAGATCAAGCGTGAGCTTGACAAACAGGCGGTGCTGTTCGAGCAGGAAGTCAGATGCGGAAGAATATCATCGGCGATAAAGTTCAGAGATTTCGCTGAGCAGTGGTTTGAGGAATATGCTATCGTCAGACTCAAAAGAAAAACGTATGAGAGATACAAAGGAATGATAGGCAGAGTTTATGATTCCATAGGTCATCTCAAAGTATCACAGATGACTACCAGACAGATACAGCAGTTCATCTCTTCTCTCTCAAAAGACGGAGCAAACAAGACAACAGGCGGACCGCTGTCACCAAAGACAGTCAAGAACTATCTTTCAATGATATCGACCATAATGACCTACGCAGAACACAACCAGCTAATAATGATGAACCCCTGCAAGCACGTTGTCATACCAAGGCAGGAGCACAAGGAGATAGAGTGCTACACCCTTGAACAGGCGCAGAGAATGCTTGAGCTGTTTGAGCAAGAGCCGCAGGAAGATTTAAAATTCACAGTGTTCTTTGCTCTGGCAATGTACAGCGGAATGCGCCGAGGAGAACTGCTCGGACTTGAATGGCAGGACTTTGACTTCGAGACAGGACGAGTGGAGATAGTGAGGACTTCACTGTTTAGCAAAGAGATAGGCAACTACACAGGAACGCCAAAGACTGAATCGAGCCGCCGTGTTCTTATTCTGCCAATGGAAGTGATAGATATGGTTAAAAAGCTCAAACAGTATCAGTTCCGTGAGGCAATACGTATCGGTTCAAAGTGGGAAGAACACCACCGACTGTTCACACAGTGGAACGGCAAACCGATGGACGGCACAGCGCCATACAAATACCTGCAAAGGTTCTGCAAAAAGCATGACTTACCTTTTCATAACATACACTCGTTCAGACATCTGAATGCAACATTGCTCATCTCCTGCGGAGTCGATCCGAGAACGGTTTCCGCATGTCTCGGACACTCTCAGACGAGCACGACGCTGAACATATACACTCACTGCTTCCAGGAACAGCGAATGAAAGCTATGGGTGCAGTCGCAGATATGATAGGCTTCAAACGAAAAGTAGTATAGGCTTAAAACAAAACCGCTCCCTGCTACTTAATCAGCAGGAAGCGGTGATTTATTGTAATTATAAATTATATAGTTTTTATATAATGACTGAAATCCTTCACATTGTTCATTAGTTGATTTAGCTCATTCTTCAATTGCTTTAGATCAAGTGTTAATTCATTCCCTTTTCTAGTGATATATAGTTTCATACCAGAAAGATCGACGGTATATATGTGGTTCTGTCTTTTCATGAGTAGTTTGTTGGCTAACTCCTGGGGTGTACTCTCATCAATGTAGTTAAAACCACCCACAGCCTTACAATTGTTGATTACATCTATATTATGTTCATCAATGTGCTCCACTGTGTTCCTGAAATTCTTATTGCTTAGTAATGGAAAGCTTTTTTCATCAAACTGGTAATTCAAACGATTTGTCTTCCGTCTTTCATAGTATTCCTTTTCGTTATCTGGTACATTAGACGCTATTCTAAAGCGTTCTGAAATTTGTCCTAATGAAAAAAGCAAATGATCTGTGTAATAATGATAATACTGTGCTATTGTCCCAAAACCACTGTCATCTATGGTCTTATGATCTTCTAACTTATGTAAAGAAAACAGTGCACTCTTTATTTGGAAATCTAAATAGTAGGTAGTTTCTGCTTCATATGCTTGGTCTCCACAATCGTAGTAAGCAACACCTGGTATAATCATTGGCATATTTATCCCTCCCTACTGAAATAATAGTATCATAATAATATTAATAAATCAACCTTAATAAATGCTGATGAAAGACTTCAAAACACGATAACTCGGCAAGCGGGATTTTTATATGCCTCGCAAACAGCTCAGATAAAGGCTTTGCAGAACGGCAAGCGTCAATAAGCGTCAAAATAAGCGTCAAATGCCATTTTCGGGCAAAAAAAGAACTCGCAAACGCCGTGTTTGCGAGCTTTTCTTTTATGCGGCAAACGGGACTTGAAGGCTGCCAGGGTTTTATGCTGATACCTTGCAGTTTCAGCTGGTCTGCGCTGTTGCGGCGGATTACCGCTGTGAACCTCACGCAGATTAAGCTGATCTCAGGCGGTCTTTGACAGAAATAAAGTCCATTTAAAGTCAGTCCTATTCCCGTTTGCTATTCCATTTTCATAT
>CAMZIK010000183.1 GCA_947307175.1 uncultured Clostridia bacterium | reverse complement strand
TAGCTTTGAGTCTCTTGAGTTCAGCAAGAGTCTGATCTGTGATGTGTTTTTCTGTGCCGAGAAGCAGCGGTGCGTTGTATGCACTTGCGAGAGGCACAGCAACGAGTGCGTCCTGATAGGTCAAGCCAGTTGCAAGAACGACTGTATTTGCAGTCTTGTACATCGTGCTTGAAAGCTTAGCCGCTGTTGCATATCTGTTGTCGCCTGCGAGACGCTTGATAGCACCCTGATTGGTTCTGGTTGATGACTTCTTGCAGACTGAGCAAGTCCTCTTCTGTGTGGAAGTCTTGTTCTTGAAGCTGAAACCTGTTGTCTTCCAGTCGGACCACTTGTGATCGGTCGTCTTAGCGATAGTAGCTGTTGCGTACTTTCCGCAGACTGTGCAGTAATGTGTCTTCAAACCTGCATGTGCGCAGTTAGCGGTCGTGACAACTTTCCATTCGCTCCACTTATGTCCTGCTGCCTTAACGGTGTTTGTCTCCTTGACCTTTCCGCAGATCTTGCAGACATTTACCGTATAGCCCTTTTCTGTGCAGGTGTTTGGAACAACGACCTTAGCATAGTTGCAGGTGTGCTTTGCGATAGCAACGAACTTGAATCCGTTATCCTTTGCATATTTCTCTGCATCTGAGCCTTTAACACCGTAGATGGTAAATCCTTTACGCTTCTGACCCTGATCGTTATATCCGAAAGTCTCCGTCCCGATCTCAACTGCGCTCTCAGGGATAACAACTTTTGTGAGGCTCTCGTTCTTGAGGAAAGCATAATCGTCGATCTTTCCTATGCAGCCTTCGCCCATAACAACTTCGCTGAGCTTGATGTCATACTGGAATGCTTTTTCGTCGATCTCCTGAACACCAGGCATGATAACTGATTTCAGTGAAGTACAGCCGCTGAATGCTCCTGAGCCAATTGTCTGTGTGTTTGGCTTCAGTTCGACCTTTTCAAGACTTGTGCAGTCTTCAAAAGCAGAACTGTCGATCTGTTCAAGACCTGCACCGAAAGATACGGTCTTGAGTGCCGAGCAATTAAGGAAAGCATTATCTCTGATTCTCTTAACGCCGTTTCCTATCGAAGCCTTTGCAAGCTTTGTGCAGTTCTCGAATGCACCACTGTAAATACCCGTAACACAGTCAGGGATAGTGATGCTTGTCAAAGCTTTACAATTACTAAAAGCTTCTGCTCCGATAGCAGTGACCGACTTTCCAAGGTCAACGGAAGTAAGTCCGCTGCAGCCTTTGAATGCGTAATTATCAACAGTCTTGTTTTTTCCGCTTTCTATCTTTACAGTTTTCAGTGTTTTAACGTCCTCAAAAGCATTTTCTTCAATAGCTGTAACACTTGCGGGGATCGTTACGCTTGTCAGCTTTGTACCTATAAACGAACGCTGACCGACCGATTTAACATTTCTGCCGAAAGTGACTTTTGAAAGGTTGGTGCAGTCATGGAATGTATTAGCGCCCAGATTTACAAGTCCGATACCGGTAGTAACTTCGGTCAGTTTAGTACAGCCTTGAAAAGCACCATCAGCAGTATAACCATAGCTTCCTATTTCCTCCACGCTGTCTGGAATAACGAGCTTATATGTATCTCCGACTTTCTTTCCCTTCAGATGATTGCAGCCGAAAAATGCACCATCGCCGATATAAGTTACCGAACCGCCGAGATCAAGCTCGGTCAGACGTGTACAATCGCCGAAAGCTCTCCAACCTATGCTCTTATCTGCACCTGTTTCAAAGGTTACTTTTCTGAGCAGAGTACAGCCTTCAAATGCCTGCTGCTTGATAGTTGCAGTTTTTGCTGGTATCTTTATCTCAGCAAGTTTCGTACACTCTTGGAAAGCGCATTTACCTATCGTTTCAAGAGTAACAGGAAGGAAAATATTCTGAATATATCCGTTTCCGCTGAAAGCATCATCATCAATTTCAGCTACTGGTTTGCCGCCGAGCTTGCTCGGAATAACGACCTTACTCTCTTTACCATTATAGCTCGTGATTATAGCTTTGCCGTCACTGATCTCATAAGAGTATTTTCCCGATGTTGCTTCCGCACTCGCCGTTATTGTCGAGCTTGTTTCAAACACGCCCTCAGGGAGTGCCGCCGCCGAGCCGAATATCATGCACAAAGCAAGCACGCCCGACAAAATTTTCTTTTTCATCTTTTGACCTCCTAACAAAATTTAAAGCGCCTCCGACCAAAGAGTACGCCTTTCAACTTAACAAAAGGGTATGGCTGTGCCGCAATTTTTCCCGAAACCATAAACTGCCTGCATAGCTTTCACTTTCCCTTCACGATTTTTTTACAAATTGATTGTAACACACCTATTATAGTTTGTCAATAGTTTTTACCATATTTCTTCATATCGAACAAAAAAAAACTGCACGCCTTTCGCATCATTCTATCATTGACATTGCTGCCGGAATAAAGTATAATATCCCTGAAAGGTCCTGCAAAAAGGAGTGATACGAATGAAACAGTTCTTCAGGCTGAAAGAGCACGGCACCACCGTCGGCACAGAGATAATGGCAGGAGTCATAACCTTTATGACTATGGCTTATGCCCTTGCGGTAAATCCGTCTGTCCTTTCGACCTGCGGAATGGACAGCGAAGCGGTAATGCTGGCGACCTGCCTTGCATCATTTATCGGCTCGCTGTGCATGGGTCTCATGGCAAATCTCCCCTTTGCGCTTTCGGCTGGTATGGGTGCCAACGCATTCTTTGCATATACCGTCTGCGGAACTATGGGCTATTCGTGGCGGATAGCGCTTTTTGCCGTTTTCTGCGAAGGACTCATCTTCATTCTGCTCACACTTACAAATATCCGTGAAGCGATCTTCAACTGTATCCCCATGCCCCTGAAACAGTCCGTCTCGGTAGGTATCGGCGTGTATATAGCTTTCATCGGACTTCAGAATTCGCATCTCGTCGTTAAAAGCGACAACACACTTGTAGCCCTCGTTGATTTCCCAAGCACCATACATACCAAAGGCATCTGTGCGATCCTTGCGATCATTGGTCTTCTGCTCACAGCTATACTGCATATTAAAAAAGTACACGGCGCTATCCTTATCGGTATTTTTTCAACATGGGTCCTCGGCATCATCTGCGAACTGACTGGGATATATAAGCCCAACGGCACCGATTTCCTATCGCTTATCCCTAACTTCAAATTCACCGATTTTTCCTCCCTCGGAAAGACCTTCGGTCAGTGCTTCAGGTTCGACTTTGCAGGTGTCAGCGTATTTGATTTCATCGTCATCATGTTTTCATTCCTGTTCGTTGATATGTTTGACACTATCGGCACACTTATCGGTGTCTCCTCAAAAGCAGATATGCTCGATGAAGAAGGCAAGCTCCCTGCTGTAAAGCCAGCACTCTTAGCAGATGCTATCGCCACAACTTCCGGTTCGATACTCGGAACATCTACCACGACCACATTTGTTGAATCCGCATCAGGCGTAGGCGCAGGCGGAAGAACAGGACTCACCGCCGTAACAGCTGCCGTTCTGTTCCTGCTCTCAACTCTGCTCGCCCCAGTCTTCGTAGCTATCCCGTCGTTCGCTACCGCACCCGCACTCATATTCGTAGGCTTTCTGATGTTTTCAAATATCGCAAAGGTAAAGTTCGACGACGAACACCTTACCGATACGATACCAGCATATCTCGGCATCATCGCAATGCCTCTGTTTTTCAGCATCGCAGACGGCATCGCCGTAGGCGTTATCTCGTATGTAGTCCTTAATCTTGCATCAGGAAAAGCAAAGAAGATAAATCCGCTTATGTATGTCCTCGCCGTTCTGTTCATACTCAACTATGCTCTCCTGTGATTCATAACACTTTAAAGGATCGCCTTGCGGGGCGATCTTTTTTCTTTTGCCAGCGCCATTTTATGCACATTTCTATTGGAAATAAAAAAAACTCAACTGTCCAAAAAAACGCCTTGACAAACATTCGTTCTTGTGTTATAATATCTAAAAAGAACATTTGTGCTTTTAAAATCAAAAGCGTGAAAGGCGGTGGATCATGGACAAGGTATATGTAGCGATAGACCTAAAAAGCTTCTACGCATCTGTGGAGTGTGTACAGCGTGGTCTTGACCCTTTGAATACAAATCTTGTAGTCGCAGATCCGAGCCGCACCGAAAAGACGATATGCCTTGCCGTCTCGCCTTCTCTCAAAAGCTATGGTATACCGGGCAGAGCAAGACTTTTCGAGGTCATACAGAGAGTAAAAGAAGTAAACGAGGACAGAAGGTGGAACTCACCGAAAAAGGAACTGACAGGTAAAAGCTATATCCATTCGGAACTGCTGTCAGACCCTTCGCTTGAGCTTGACTATATAACCGCACCTCCGCAAATGGCGCTTTATATGAAAACAAGTGCGCAGATATACGGGATATACCTTAAATATGTCGCTCCCGAAGACATCTTTGCCTATTCGGTGGACGAGGTCTTTATCGACGCAACAGGCTACCTCACAACTTACAATACCGATGGTCACGGCTTTGCACGGATGCTGATACAGGACGTGCTGAAAACAACGGGCATCACCGCAACCGCAGGCATCGGCACGAATATGTATCTGTGCAAAGTAGCTATGGATATCGTCGCAAAACATATCCCTGCTGATAAGGACGGAGTGCGCATCGCCGAGCTTGACGAGCAGAGCTATAAGGAAAAGCTGTGGTCGCATACACCTATAACAGATTTCTGGAGAGTCGGAAAAGGCATCGCAAAACGCCTTGAAAAGCTCACTATCTTCACCATGGGAGATATCGCACAACACTCGCTCGACCGCTGCCATATCGGCAGGATATATAAAGCCTTCGGCAAAAACGCAGAGCTGCTGATAGATCACGCATGGGGCATCGAGCCGACCACCATAGCCGACGTAAAAGCGTACAGACCGCAAAAAAACAGCATCACCTCAGGGCAGGTGCTGCAAGAGCCGTGCGATCACGACCGAACAAAACTCATCGTTTGGGAAATGGCTGATATGCTGTCGCTCGATCTGGTCGATAAAGGGCTTGTGACAGATCAGCTCGTCCTCACGATCGGATATGACCGTGAGAGCCTTGCAGACGGACAGTATAAAGGCGAGATAGTCACCGACCACTACGGCAGAGCTATCCCAAAGCACGCTCACGGAACGATAAATCTTGACAGACATACATCTTCCACCCGAAAGATAATTGATGCGGCTATGGAGCTTTTCAACAGGATAATAGATACTTCCCTGCTTGCAAGGCGACTCTCGATAGTTGCCTGCAATGTTATACGTGAGCAGGACATTCCCGATACCGAGCGCTTTGAACAGCTCAGCCTGTTCGACATCGTCAGACCCGAAACGGACAGCAAAGCACTTGAAAAAGAAAAGGCATTGCAGCAGGCGATGCTGAAAATAAAACATAAGTATGGAAAGAACGCCGTGCTGAAAGGTAAAAACTTCACGCAGGGCGCTACCGCCAAAGACCGCAACCGCCAGATTGGCGGACACAAAGCGTAAATCAGAATTTATATTATTATACAGGTGTGCGACCGAAGGGGTTTGGGGGCGATCGGAAAGCC
>CAMZIK010000182.1 GCA_947307175.1 uncultured Clostridia bacterium | reverse complement strand
GCGCTGCCCTCGACATACTGCCCTACGGGCAGTTTGCACCATTTTTTTACGAGAATGAAAGCCGAGAATGGCTTTGCCATTCTCTCGGGAGTAACCGTGGTAACGGTTACTCTGGGACAGAAAAAACCTGTTTTGTGGCAGGTTTTCAAAGTCTGATTAGACCTATAATTTCTGATTTATTAAATCGGAGATATATTATGCGAAAGGAGTGCAGGTCGTTAGTACCTGAAAAAATATGACCATAGATTTCCACGTTCACGCTTTCAACCCGAAAATCGCCGAGAAAGCGATAAGCGTCCTTGAGGAAAGGGCGCAGATAGTGCCCTATACAAGAGGGCTTATAGAGCAGACCATAGATAGAATGAACGAGTGGGGGATAGATAAGTCCGTCATGCTCCCCATAGCCACCAAGCCGTCCCAGCAGACAGTCATCAACGACTGGGCGCTGCAACAGGACTGTGAAAGGATAGTCTGCTTCGGAAGCGTCCACCCCGATGCCGAAGATGCGATAGACGAGGTGTGGCGCATCAAAGAAATGGGTCTTCATGGCATAAAGCTCCACCCCGATTATCAGGGCTTTTTCATCAACGGTAAAAAACTTGATCCTCTGCTTGATGCGATAGCGCAGGCAGAATTGCCCGTTGTTTTCCATTCTGGCTTTGATGTCGTTTCGCCCGATGTCATTCACTGCCTTGCACAGCCCGCACTTGAAATGATACAAAGACATAAGAGCCTGAAAGTCGTGCTTGCACATCTTGGCTGCAACGACTGCTGGCAGGACGTTTATGACCTGCTTGCAGGCATAGACGGCGAGGTCTATTTCGATACCGCCTTCACCTCACGCAAATGTCCCGATGATATTATGCAGAAAATAATAGAAAAACACGGCGCAGAGCGTATCCTTTTCGCAAGCGATATGCCGTGGGACAGCCCCGACCTGATAAGGCAGAAGATACTGGGCTTGAAAATATCCGATGATGCAAAGGAAAAAATACTCGGTCTGAACGCAAAAAGACTGCTGAAGCTCTGAAAACGGGAGTGATAAAATGGCTGTAAAAGATGATATAGCAAGGATACTCGAACAAAGACGGGGAGAGTATGTCTCAGGGCAGGAGCTTGCAGACAGCCTCGGCTGCACAAGAGGCGCTGTCTGGAAAGCCGTGCGTGCCTTGCAGCAGCAGGGCTTCGGGATAGATGCCGTGACCAATAAAGGCTATTGCCTCGATGCCGACTGCGATGTAGTCAGCGCTGACGGTATCGCAAAGTACCTCGATAAGCAGCTTTCTGGTATCCGTATAGATGTCCTTGACTGCGTGGATTCCACCAATAACGTCATTAAAGAATACGCCGCAAAGGGCGAAAAGGAAGGCACCGTCGTCATCGCCAAAGAACAGTCTGGCGGAAAAGGCAGGCTCGGACGCTCGTTTTTCTCTCCAAAGGGAACAGGCTTGTACCTCAGTATCCTGCTCCGACCTCAGCTCGAAGTCTCCCGTGCCGTAAGGGTCACCACCTGCGCAGCGCTCGCCGTCTGCGAAGCAATAGAAAAAGCCACAGGCAAAAAAACAGGCATCAAATGGGTCAATGATGTCTACCTCGGCGGTAAAAAAGTCTGCGGCATACTCACCGAGGCTTCGCTCTCACTGGAAAGCGGCGGAGTAGACCACGCCGTCGTCGGCATAGGCGTCAACGTCTATGAGCCAAAGGAAGGCTTCCCCGAACCTATTAAAAACGTTGCTGGCGCAGTGGCGCAAAATAAGACCGCCGACCTCAAAAACAAACTCGCAGCCTTTATTATCAGTAGCTTTATGCGCTATTATAAAGATATAGCAAAAGGCGGCTTCCGTGAGGATTATAGTGCAAGACTCATCTGGAAAGGCGAGAAAATATACCTCATCAGCGGCGAAGAAAAAACGCCCTGCATTATAGCCGATGTCGATGACGAGTGCAGACTGGAAGTAATACTCGAAAGCGGAGAGCGTAAACTCATCTCCAGCGGAGAGATAAGCATACGCAGAGCCGATGATCAGCTTTAAGTCCTGATACCTGCAAAAAATATAAAAAATAACCGCAAGGCTATTGAAAAGCGTGAAAGAATGTGGTATAATAAATTGATTTAGATGTGTTGTGAGGTCAGGTCATATATGAAAGAGATAAAAAAGGTCGCTGCTATACAGGATCTGTCGGGTATAGGCAGATGTTCGCTGACGGTGATAATACCCGTGCTGAGCGCCATGGGCGTGCAGGTCTGCCCCGTTCCTACGGCGGTGCTTTCAGCGCATACAGGCTACGGCGAGTTCGTGATGCGTGACCTTACAGATTTCATGACGCCCGCACTTGAGCATTACAAAAAACTGAACGTTAAATTTGACTGCGTTTACAGCGGATTTCTTGCATCAAGCGAGCAGATAGACCATTGCCTTGAATTTTTCAAGTCTTTCCCCGATGCCTTGAAGGTCGTTGACCCCGTTATGGGCGACGGCGGAAAAGCCTATGCAACATATACTAAAGAGCTTTGCGAAAGAATGAGCGAGCTTGTTGCGGTTGCGGATATAATCACCCCCAACCTTACCGAAGCGGCTATTCTTCTCGGAGAGGAGTATCCCGAAGAACCGATGAGCACCGTGCTGGTCAAGGACTGGCTGGTACGGCTTTCCCGTAAGGGCGCTAAGATAGTCGTTATCACAAGTATAACGCTTGAAGGCGAAAAAGTGGCAACAGTCGGATATGACAGCACCAGCGAAAGCTTCTGGGAGCTTGAAAATGTACTCGTTCCCGCACAGTATTCAGGAACGGGAGATATGTTCGCAAGCGTCCTGATAGGCGGACTGCTCAAAGACGATGAGCTGCCTGTCGCAATGAACAGAGCAGTGAACTTTACCGAGCATACCGTCAGGATAACCTATGAGCATAACAGACCCTGGACTGACGGACTGATGTTCGAGGGAGAACTTTCACAGCTCACCTCACAGCAGAAGCTGTGCGATTATAAACCTATCTGAACGGCGGTGCAGTAAATGGAAAACAATTTGAAGCCGAGACTGCATATCGTCATGGTCGAACCGAGGATACCGCAGAATACAGGGAACGTTTCGAGGACCTGTGCAGTAACAGGCGCAGTGCTTCATCTTGTCAAACCGTATGGGTTCACGATAACCGATGCCCAGCTGAAAAGAGCAGGGCTTGACTATTGGGATAAGCTCGAAATATATGAGTATGAGAACCTTGATGATTTCTTTTCAAAGAATAAAGGAGATATGTGGTTCTTTACGACCAAAGGAAGAAAAGTCCATTCGGACGTGAAGTATGATATTGAAAAAGATACCTACCTTGTCTTCGGCAGGGAGGATAAAGGGCTGCCGGAAAGCCTTTTGTATGCAAATCCGGAGAAATGCGTGAGAATACCGATGAGGCAGACGCTTAGAAGTCTCAATCTGTCAAATTCCGTTGCCATAGCCGCATATGAAGTGCTGAGACAGTGGGATTATAAAGAATTGAGTACAAGCGGTCAGCTTACCGAATATAAATGGGAAGATCAGGGGGAGGAGCAGCCTTATGGCTAAGATTAAATTCGTTACCGACTCAGCCAGCGACATTTCAGAAGTTTATGAGAAAAAATATGATATTCTTATCCTGAATTTCAAGGTCGCAATGGGAGATAAGAGCTATACCAGCCGTGTCGATTTTGACAACAATAAATTCTATAAAATGCTCGATGCCTACGACGGCGTTCCTGCAACTTCGCAGATAACAGCGCTGGAGTTTCTTGAGGTCTATAAGAAACTCTATAAGGAAGGCTATACCGACATCATCTTTACCTCCATAAACAGCAAAGGCTCTGCAACATACGATAACTCCATAATGGCAGTAAGTATGTTCTATGACGAAGTTCCGCAGGCGCAGGGCAAGATAAATATATATAATATCGATGGCAAGGGATATACCGGCGGTTACGGATATGCCGTTATATCAGGCGCAAAGAAAGCAAGAAAAGGTATGGCTGCCAAGGATATAGTCGCTTTCATGAAGGACTGGATAGATAACTGTATCATCTTCTTTGCACCCTATACCCTCAAATATGCCAAGAAATCAGGAAGGATCCCTTCTGCCGCAGCTTTCGTCGGCGAGGTAATGGGTCTGAAGCCTATAATGAGGATACAGGACAATAAGATAGTCACCGAGGCAAAGGTCAGAGGCGAAAAAGCTGTGATACCAAAGATCCTCGACCTTACCCTTGAACATATGATACCCAAAACACCTTATTGTATAGTGTATGGAAATGACGAAGCCGTAATGGAAGAAATGGCGCAGACAATGATAAAGAAAGTCGGCTATCCACCGGAGAAGTATTTCCAGATAGGCGCAGCTATCGCAATAAATGCAGGTCCGAGAGTCGTGGGAGTCATCTTCAAGGCTCAGAAAGACGATTCAAAATAGTTTTCAAGTTCATTCAAGGCGAATCTCCAAAATAAAAATCTGTGCATATTCGGAGGAATATGATATGGGCGAAAAAATACCTTGGGTCTTAATGGGCGGCGGAGCCGCAGTGGTACTTGTGAGCTGCTGGTGCAGAGTGCTTCTGGACATATCAAGAGCATGGTTCGTGATCTTTGTGCTGGTCGGACTTGCAATGGCAATAGCAGGTAAGATACTGCATGATAAATACGGCGGAAAAGGGAATGACCAGTAAGCCGGATTTGTAAAACGTGGGTGAACAATACTTGAAAGTGCTTGATTTTTTCGGCGCTTTCATTTATAATAAAATATAGTCAATAATGGGGTCAGCCCCAAATAATAAAAAGAGAGGATGTCTGTAATTATGGCAGGTTTAAACAAAGTCAGTGTTGATGACATTAATGTAAAAGGAAAGAAAGTCCTTGTAAGAGTTGACTTCAATGTTCCGCTCAAGGACGGAGTTATCACAAACGACAACAGAATAACAGCTGCGCTTCCAACAATAAATAAGCTGACAGCTGACGGCGGAAAGGTAGTTCTTTGCTCACATCTTGGCAAGCCAAAGAACGGTCCTGAGGCTAAGTTCTCCCTCGCTCCTGCAGCAGCAAGACTCGCAGAGCTGGTAGACACAAAGGTAACATTCGCAGCAGACGATACCGTAGTAGGCGAAAACGCTAAGAAGGCAGTCGCTGAAATGAACGACGGTGAGATCGTTGTACTTGAGAATACAAGATTCAGAGGCAATGAGGAGACCAAGAACGGTGAGGAGTTCGCTAAGGAGCTTGCAGACCTCGTTGACGGCGAAGTATTCGTTATGGACGCTTTCGGTTCAGCTCACAGAGCACACGCTTCCACAGCAGGCGTAACTAAGTTCGTTAAGGAGACCGCTGTTGGTTACCTGATGCAGAAGGAGATCACATTCCTCGGAAATGCGGTTGAGGATCCTGTAAGACCTTTCGTTGCTATCCTCGGCGGCGCAAAGGTAGCAGATAAGCTCAATGTTATCAATAACCTGCTCGAAAAGTGCGATACCCTCATCATCGGCGGCGGTATGGCTTATACCTTCCTCAAGGCTCAGGGCAAGGAAGTCGGACTTTCACTCGTTGATAACGAGAAGATCGACTACTGCAAGGAAA
>CAMZIK010000181.1 GCA_947307175.1 uncultured Clostridia bacterium | reverse complement strand
TGCCGCACACTTGTCGTTCATGCTGAAATTCTTAACGGCATAGTTGCTGTCAAGATAGATTATCTTTGAATCCTGACCGCCGATGTCGATTATCATTCCCGGGCGGTAATCCCTCGGCGCTGTTAGGCGGACTCCGTAGGCGTGTGCGGTTATCTCGGAGATGTCATCGTCGGCTACCTCAAGCACCTTTCGGCTGTAGCCCGTCGCCATTATATAGCCTATCTGCGAGGGAGAGATATGGTTTCGTGTGCAAAGCTCACCTGCGAGCCTGCGGGCTGTGCCGTCGTTGTCGATGCCGGTATTGCGCACCATTGTATCTATCACACGACCGCTGCCGATAAGTGCGGCTTTGAGGTATGTGGAGCCGCCGTCAAGCCCAATGTAGTATTTGCTCATTAAAGTCCCTCCTTACGGCTGCTTTTTCAGCGGGAGCCTGCCGCAGCTTGATAAGCTCTATGAATGCCTCTATTCGTATCCTGAGCTGCTCGACATCCTCCTCGTTGTAGTCGCTTTCAAGACGAATAACGGGTATGCCGAGCCTGCCCAGCTCTTCCTCTATTCGCCTGTATTCAAAATCGTAAACAAGGCAGCCTCGCAGAACATGATATATAACTCCCTGTATCTGATTGTCCCTGATAAGCTGTCTGAGCCTGAACAGGCGCTGGCTGTTGTCCGCAAATGTCGGACAAGGGCAGGGGCGCAGCGAGCGGTTGGCAAGCGCCCGCATCATGCCGTCAAAGCTGTTGTCGGTGATGACAGGCGGATCCCACATCCCGCGCTCTCCCATACAAGTCTCGTCGGCGGCTGCTATCCCTCCTGTTTCCTCAATGAGCAGAGGTATCTTCATATTCGGGAAAACTATCGGTGAGCCTGTCAGAAGTATCCGCGGCAGCTTTTTGCTTGTAACTGTCTGACCTTTTTCAGCCCTTTCCCTCAGCGAAGCGTTCACTCTGTGCATAGCATTCGCCCATGCGGGGGCGGACATATAGGCCGCTGCGTTCATTATCGTCATGGCGTGAGTCCCCCTGATAAGATACGGGTGCTGCTTTTTGAGCCTGATGAACTTGGAAAGCTCGTACTGTGCGTGACCGACCATGCTGAAAGCATTGACGAGCGAGTCGTATGTTATCCTGTTTCCCGTCGCATCTTCAAGCCATGCGGCAAGCTCGTAAAGCTGATCTGTGAACCCGTCTATCTCGTCGTCTCCCCGGGATGCCGGGATATGCATAGTCATAACATTGCATTTCTTTGAGAGCATAGCTGCTGTTTTCTTTTTGCAGTCGCATGTCACAGGCACTATCATCATTGAGCAGTTGTCGTATATCGGCATAAGCCCTGTGTGCTTGAAGCCCGCAACAGCTTTGACCAGCGGACAGGCATCACGGGGAGCGATGTCGTCGCCGACAAAAAACGCTGTGTAGTTCCCGCTGCAAAGCTTTACCGGCATAGCACCCGCTGCATAGATAAGCTCCTGCGGTGCCATTACGCAGTATGTGCCGACGGCATTTACACCCAGCGGCAGGTCAACGCCCTGCATACCGACGTATATCCTGTGCAGCGTTTCATAAAACGGCTCCATGCCGTCTGGCGCACCCGGAAGCTCTGCGATACGCCGAAGATATTTTGCGCTTGTTTGCGTCTGCTTGCTGATAAAGCGAGCGTCCTGACGCTGCTTGCGCTGCATTTCTCTTGTTGTTGTCATCATTATCGCCGCCTCACTTTTTCTTGGGTGCATAGCCCGACATTATGTCCTTTCGTGACGATGTGTAAAGCTTTATGCCTGCGCAGGTCAGCGAAAGCGCCTTATCCTCGGGACAGCGCCTTACGCACTCGCCGCACATTATGCAGTTCGCCTCGGTAACATCTTTCTTCTCCCTTTCGGTATAGATCGACTTGATGCCCATAGGGCAGGCTTCGTAGCAGGCTCCGCACTCCGTACAGGCTGTGCAGTCCTTCTTTATACGGAAAAGCGAGACCTTGTGGAACAGCCCGACGATATATCCCAGAGGACAGATGTTGCAAAAAAGCCTGCGCTTGAAAAAACCTCCGATGAGCGCGAATACCATAAGAAAGCCGCTGACATAAAGGCTGGTGCTCATTCCCGCAAGTATGGGTGATGTTGCAACGGCAGGGCAGAAGTTGCAGAAATTGCCGCCGATAAAGCAAAGCCCGATGAACAAAAGCACCATGCACCACTTTATAGGCGTGAGTGCATTATACACCTTTTCATTTGCCGATATGCCCTCTGTTTTTGTTTTTCTGCGGATCTTGTCCATTATGTCCTGTATCAGTCCAATCGGGCAGAGAAATCCGCAGACCGCACGCCCCAGCAGGAGGATGAACCCAACGGTGCTGCCGAAGAAGATGAGTATGCTCTTTACGGGCATCTCAAACAGTTCGCTGAGGTGGGAGAGATAGTAGCAGCTCGATTCGGTCATCTGTTCGGTGTTCCAGGGGCAGGAAAGGATCGGTATGCTGACGCTGGACATTTTCAGCCCGAACAGCAGGCCGCCCCATATCATCAGGAACGAGAAAACTATCATTATCAGCCAGCGGACGATCATAAACGGCACCGGCTTCTGCTTCGGGGCTTTAGCTTTTTTGCTCTTTTGTCTGGCAGCAAAGCGGGAGTATTTCCCGTCGGCTCTGAGCATCAGCTTTCTGAGCCGGATTATCAGGACTATCCCCAGCGCCGAAAGACCAGTGATGATAAAAAGCGGCAGGAGAGTTTTCAGGTATTCGGCAGAGAAGAGCTTTTCCCGGCTGGCTTCATAATCGTTCGTCTCAAATTCATAGAAGGGGAACAGATATGCGTAATAAGCTAGTGCTGCAAGCCCGAGACAGACCAGCAGTGTGATTATGATCCTTTTGCGAGATTTCATTTTGCTTTTCTCACCTCTTTGTACCTCTTCTGTACCAGCATCTCGCAGAATGCTTCCAGCCTTATGCGGAGCTGTTCAATATCCTGATACTGATAGTCTGTTTCAAGCCTGAACAAGGGGATGCCAAGCTGAGAAAACAGCTCTTCAAAACGCTCCAGCTCAAAATCCGGCTCAATCTGCCCTTTGAGTACGTGATACACGACGCCCTCGATATTTTTGCTCTGCACGAGCCACGAAACATATCTGTAAAGCGTATCGCTGCTAACGAATGCAGAGGATCCGTCTGCAGAATACCATTCCGATGCGATGTTCCGGATAATACGGTCACGGGTGCCCCGCAGAGCCTTGCTGCTGTGGCGGAGATGCTGTTTCAGCACCGAGCTGTCAACGGTATCTGTCAGATCCATCCCGGCCTCTTCTATAAGGAAAGGTATCTTGTAATTCGGGAACACTATCGGGGAGCCCATTACCGCAACACAGGGTCTGTTCTGCATACGGGCGTACCGCCTTGCAAGTCCGGCTGTCTGTGCGGTAAGAGCCCGCAGACTGTAAGTCCAGCCCTCAAGGTCGGATGTTCTGTAATAGCTGTCCTGCACCAGCATACGCGCCGCCGGAGATATGATATCGGTGCGGTCGGAGGAAATGTTCAGGAACTCTCTGAGTGTGGTGCGTGCCCTTGTGACCTGCCTTACAGCCGATATGAGCGATCGCTTTGTCGTGCGGGCTCCTGTGTGCGTCGATACAGCCCGGGTCATCTGGAGCATCTGCCGTTCAAAAAAGCGCTCGCTGCTTTTTTTTTCTCTTTGCGGGGGTATATCCACAAGGCAGAGCCTGCGCCCCTGCTGGCTGAGCAGATAGGCGATCTTTCGCATACTGTCGCTGACCAGCGGGATTATGAACAGCGATCCCGAAAAATCCGCGCCATCCGGCTGATGGATGTACCCCAGCACCGAGCGGCTCACAGGATCTGTATCTCTGGGGACCAGTTCGTCCGACCAGGAGATCGAGCCGAGGCTCCCGCCGGTCAGCCAGTACGGTACAGCCCCCGCGGCTATGACCAGCTCTTCCGGGATGCCTGTCCCCAGCACGACTGTCTGCGGCTTGTGATCTGCCTTGCAGCAAGCCCATAGGTACTGCGTATCTAAAAAGTATTTCAGCTCGGGCAGCTCCATCTTCTGCTCGCTTATCCGGGTCAGCTCCCGGGTGTATTCGCTGCGGAATATATCAAAGCTCTTGTCTGTCATCTCTATCACATCCGTTTTGTGTTCTCGGTTTTATATCCTGTTACTCTACATTATAAAGCACGTGGCTTAAATAGAGTTAAAATCAGAAATGGGATCGCTGCACCCGCAGCTGCTGCTTTTTTTTGATACCTTCATGGGGATCATCCTTTCTTTTTTTGTATCGTTTCAGCTCCTGTCTTTTTTTGAGCTTATACACAGTATATATCATCGACCTTAAGTATAGTTTAAAACGATTTTATTTTTTTTAGCGAAAGACAGGAGTATGCTTCCCTGCGGATCTAACGGTAATCTTTTTTGCCGACGCAGCCAAAGCTCACGCTGACGGAGTAGTGTTCTACAAAGGCAACGATAAGGTCGTACTTGCGGACTTCGTTGCGCCAAAGTATATCTCTGAATAAGATAAGCACCTGTTCACCCAAGCAGGTGCTTTTTCTTTCTGCCATAAAATCGAACAAACGATTCGTCAAAATGACGAGTGTCTCAAATCGTTTAGAATCAAGAAATGTGACAGCTTGCAGGAGAGAACATCCGTTTGCACCTAAAATTTGTTGTCAAAACGCTGAAAATTGTGACAGAGGTCATTGTGACTATTGACACTAGAAATGAATTGTGATATATAATACTTGTGACAGTGGTCAAAACAACTGGAGGAATTGTTATGAATAAACAGCAGGCAATCAAGGATATGATAGAGTACATCGACAAGCATTATCTGAAATACAAGTACACGCCGTCATTGCGTGATATCGAGGCGGAGCTTGGCTTTTCAAGGCAGACTGCACTTCGGTATCTGCAGGAACTTGATGAACAGGGTGTTCTGAAATATGACGGCAAGACTGTCATAACCGAGAGGATTGCTCAGCTCACAACGGACGATACTGTTCGTGTTCCCGTGGTTGGTTCGATACCTTGCGGAGTGCCGACAAGCGAGGAACAGCGCAAAGGACCGTACCTTTCTATCCCAAAGACCTGGGTTCGTTCAGGTAAGCACTATATCCTTAAAGCAAGCGGCGACTCAATGATAGGCGCTGGCATCGACGACGGTGACCTCGTGCTTATCAAGATGACAAAGAAAGCAGAACTCGGTCAGATTGTTGCTGCTCTCGACGAGAACAACCAGAGCACACTCAAAAGGCTTGTGTTCGATGAGAAAAAGGAAAGACCTGTGCTTCGTGCGGAGAACAGGCACTACAAAGATATATGCCCGCAGCAGATAGTGATACAGGGAGTAGCTGTTAAAGTAATCAAGGATCTGCTGTAAGAACAGGAGAAGAAATTGCAGATTCATAATGACAACAGACGAAAGATGCCCAAGCTCAACTGTCCTCATTGCGGTGGACGCTGTGCAGATGTGGCAGACGCAAAACTGAAAAACAACAGCGTGCTCACCAAGACAGAAAGCGAGCCTGCGGACTTTATGATAGAGTGTCCGAGATGCCATAAGCTGTTCGGACTGTATATCAAAGTTCTGCACA
>CAMZIK010000180.1 GCA_947307175.1 uncultured Clostridia bacterium | reverse complement strand
CACAAGCTTATGTGCGACGGACAAGCGGACCGCCGCTGCGGTAAATTCTGATTTTTAATATTAACAATACAAAAGAAAAACGGACTTATAAATCTATGTTTTATACAATTATAATACACTTTTTGAAATTCGTCAACAAAAATCCCGCAAATTATCACCAAAATAAAAAGCCGCCCTGAAGACATTGTCCAAAGGCGGTTTTCTGATAATGAGCTATTGGGGATTCGAACCCCAGACCCTTTGATTAAAAGTCAAATGCTCTGCCAACTGAGCTAATAGCTCATCGCTCTTACAAACGCATTGTATCGGATTTTATCCCGAAAGACCATTTGCAAGTGCTTATATATTATATCAAATATCAGACGCTTTGTCAAGCCTTTTTTTACGATAATAGTAAATAAGGTGTTAATTATTATACAAAAGACCGCACTACTACACGGCAGTGCGGTCATTTGATCACTTGATGAGGTCAAGCTTCTTCTGAGTGTTTATCATATGCTTTCTGACAGCATCGATCTCGCCTGTGTACTTATTGAACCACTCAACGTCCGCCTCCTGCGGTTCTTCCTGCAAAAGGATAGCCTGAACAAGAGCAGACTGTGAACGTGAACGCTTACGCTCTATCTCCTCTATCGTTTTACGGCATTTCATAATTTCCTTTTTATATTTTCTCTTTTCACTCATTGCCTTTCCCTCCTAATTACCCATTTTATCAACGGAATCAACGACTGCCTGCATTTCGTCATAGCCTTTGTCGAGATTGTCGTAAACATCTTTGAACGCCTGAGAAACTTCTGCAAGTTTGCTTTTCATCTGCTGAGGATACTTTACGAAGCAGTAGTGCAGTTCATTCACGGTCTTCTGGTTCTCGGTCATCTTTTCGCTGTCATCATCTATCAGGAACAGAAACGACCGTGCCGAACCAAGCTCGGAAATGACCATATTATAATGCATCTCATAGTCTATCTGCCTGTCGAGATATGTATCTATCTCCTCCGCAGCATCTGCAAGGCAGTTCTTATACTGCGTCTTGAATTTATCCTCATTTTCTTTTGATTTATCAACATAAAGACCGATAAACACCAGCAGTGCTATGAGCAGGATGATCGACCAGATGATAGCCGTTATCATCTTACGTTTCATTATCTTTTCCTGATTCACTTTCCACCACTTCACTTTCGCCTTGCTTATCATTTTCCTGCTGTCTGAGTTTTTCCTTTTCTTTCTCGATAGCTTCCCTGATAAGCTTTTCTTTCTTTTCCTCAGCAGTCAGCTTGCTATCGCCGCTGTTTTCGTCTTCTTCCTCGTCCTGCTCGTCCGTACCTCTGATTATCTTTATAAGTGTCCTTGATTCATAGATACAGATGCAGACAGTCGGCAGGATAAACAGTATCATCAAAAGCTTTCTGCTTGAAGCAAACGACCCGATAAACCGAAACAGGTACATTTTCCTGACATATCGCCCGATTATGCGGTCGGGTCTGACCGTATAAACGTCCTCGACGGGATTGGCATCACCCTTGACGGTGAACGTTCCGTCGTCATTGATCTTTGTTATCCTGTGGGAATTGGGCTGATCCTTGATCTGCGGATCGTCAGACAGAAATGTTATAACATCTCCGACTTTCAGATCACTCACATCTGTCTTTTTTATAAGGATATAGTCGTCAACGTGTATAGACGGCTCCATGCTTCCCGTAACGACTTTCATTACGCTGTAACCGCCTATACTTGCGACTTTTCCCCGAAGGTTGCAGATCATTACATAAACTACCGTGGCGAGCATTACTGCGATCAATGCGATCAGAGTGATCTTTGCCGCAAGCTTGAGCTTACTTTTTATCATCGTCTTCATTGACCCTTTCATTTCTTAGTTTTCTGTCCTCACGCCACTCTTTGAAATTTCTCTTTATCTTTGTAAATACACTTACATGATATTCCTTGAACAGAGCCTTGATCTGAGCCTTTTCTGCCTTTTCCTCCTCCGGAGTCATTACGACCAGCGAAGCTCTGATCTTTTGCTTCTGGGCATCGGTAAGAGGCTTTTTCTTCTTCATCTTCCACTTGATATTCTTGATGCCTCGTTTAAGGTCATACGGGAACATAGTGGCATACTTGTTGTAGAACATCTTCATCTGCTCACGCTCTGCACGCTCCGCAGCGGTCTCCATAGGTCTTTCGAGCCAGCGCTTCTTCGGATACTCGGCTCTGTAATACTTAGGATCGACATCGGGAACATAAGGCTTGCGGAAGATCACGCACCACAGGGTGATAAAGAATCGTCTTATCACGCACCATGGGCTTCTGGAGTATTCCAGATAAATCGTATGGAAATCTCTGTTGCGGTAGATCTCTCTTTCCTCACGCAGCCTGTCGGCACGGGCTTTCTTGCGTTTTTCCTCTGCAAGCTTCTCGGCTTTGAGGCGTTCTCTTTCTGCGATCTGTTCGGGAGTGAGGTTTGCCTCTTCCTCGGCGAGTCTTCTTGCCTCTTCTTCGGCAGCGATACGCTCCTGTTCAAGACGCTCGGCTGTGAGCTGCGCTCTGCGGAAGTTATCATACTCACGCTGCTTGCGCTCCTCTGCTTCCTGTCTTTCCCTTTCTGCACGCTCTGCGGCTTCCTTGGCGAGACGTTCTCTCTCCTCGGCTTCCGCCTTCTGTCTTTCCTCCCACTCTCTTTTGAGCCTTTCGGTCTCCTCACGCTGTATGCGTTCTCTTTCGGCTCTTTCTTCCTCAGCTTTCTTGATAGCCTCACGCCGCAGCGCTTCGAGTCTTCTCTCCTCCGCCTCGGCTTTCTTCTTTTCAGCCTTTTCTTTCTCGATACGAGCGACCTCAGTTCTGATCTGCTCGACACGGATATACTCTTTTTCCAGAGCGAACACCTGGTCTATCTCGTTGAGCAGACCAATATTCAGCTCGCCCGGCTGATTGAGGTGGTCATATATAGTTTCGCCCAGAGACTGTGGCTGAGCCATAACGTCGTATTTTGACATATCGTCCTTGTTGAACTTTTTAAGGAATCTCGGAAGGAACGCTTTTGGCTTAGCAGTCTTGAGGTCATTTTCTTTTTTTGTGCCTTTGTGTGTATACGATCTGAAAAGCAGGAAGTTGAGAGCGATGATGTTATAAAAGTCCATCATGTAGTCATCATCAAGCTTTTGCGCCGTATCCACGACATTTATCTCATAGCCGACCTTATCGTAACCTTCGATGAACTGCCAAAGGGTCAGGCAGGCTTTGAGATCGACGTTTTTCATGATAGCGTTGGTACGCATGATAGGCGGTCTAACAAAGACGCTGCCCATCTGCTGGCAGAATGTCGAGCCTTTATAGCCTTCAACGGCTTTTTTGATATGCTCTACTCTCTCCCATACGGTCAGACCGCTTTCGTTGATGGCCTCCAGGCTGTCTGTGGTTTCGAGCTTGAGGCTGATGGACATCTGCTTGCCCATTTTATCATCGAGGTCGGTATTATAGGACATTGTGAAAACTTCCTCGTCCTTGGCGACCTCCTGTAATTTTTCGTATCTGCGGATTATAAACACATAGAGTCTGTCCACGAGAGTATTGATGAATTTATTTTCATAAGTCATCATACTTTCTTCCTTATGGACATTGAGTACCTTTGAAGGTGTAATAGTATTTGTCACGGGGTCATAGTCCTGAATGAGATCGGTGTGCTGTGCAAGGTGTTTTACCGAGTCAACGGTGATCTTCCTTGAAAGCGCTATCGGAACGACCTCGCCGACATCTTCGATAGTGACTCTTGGGTTACGAAGCACTGTATCGAGGTGTCTCAGACCCTGCTCTATTGCATCGACCCACGAAATATCAACGGATTTCTCCATTATCTTGCGGTTGACCGCAAATGTATTCTTGCTTGAACGGATCAGAGAGTGCATAGACTCAAACAGCTCGTCGTCTTCAAGTCCGTCCATGGTCTTTGTAAAATTGCCGTACCACTTGTCGTAGAATTCGTCCACGCACACTCCTCCTTTCAGCATTATTTTGAAAAATGACCTGACTCACTCTATGGCATTTGGCAAGGCAGGTCATTTGTGCGCTATATGTTATTAATAAAGCTTTTGCAGACGTTCGAGATATGCGATGGATTCCTTCATGCTGTTTGCGCCGAAGGTCTTTCTGAGGTATGTACACAGATCTCTCAGCTCATCACGCAGCATCGAAAGGTTGAGTGATTCAAACTTTCTGAATATCTTGGTAGCCATTACATAGTCGATACCGTCAAGTTCGTCGCCGCCGCAGGCAACGTATACAGGAACGAACAGACCCATCTGCTTGATGATACGGTTACCGAAAGCGACTCTGAGCTTTTCGATTACCCACAGGTCAAGGTGCTGTATCTTCTTGAGGTTCTCATCGCTGATAGGATACTTCTTGAAAGCGTCCTCGAACAGCTCATTGAGATGCTCATAGCCAAGGTTCATCGGCGGAGTATCAGGTGCATCGAATGCGATACCCTTAGCGTCGAGGTTGATAGGCTGCGCACGGTCGTAAACCTTATCGGAGATAGCAAATGTCGAGTCGTCGTTATTGGCTGTACCGATATACCAAACGTTCTGCGGTATCTTTATCATACCCTTGTCAAGGTTTTCAGGGTCTGTGCTCCATACATTCGGAACGAGGTCGAGCTTCCACTCATCAGCGTTAGGCATTTCGAGAATGGAGAGCATCTCGGCGAAGTAATACTCGACACGGGCGATGTTCATTTCGTCCAGCAGTATCAGGTTAACGTCGTTGTTGAAGCCCGAAGCATAGATCCTTCTGAGGACTTCTGTTTCGTTGAAGTTCTTTGTAAATTCGTTAAAGAATCCGAAAAGCTCAGTTCTGTCACGCCATGACGGCTGAACGGAAGCGATGGTGGTATCTACGCCGAGGAACTTACCGAATGAGTACGGAAGTGATGTTTTACCTGTACCGGAGATACCCTGAAGGATAATGAGCTTTGTCGAAGCCATACCTGCTATGAACAGGCGTATAGTCTTGATGTCATAGAACAGGTGCATTCTGGAGCAGGCGAAATTCCTGTAATCCTCGCATATCTGTTCAAGAGTAACGTTGTTGTCGTACTCAGGCGGAGTATAGGTCTTGTAGAAGTTGTCCACCTCGATGAGCTTTGAGAAACGCTTGACGGTGGTAAGCACAACGCCTTCCTCTGTCTGCTGTTCTCCCTGGGGCTGTTCGCCCTCCTGCCCGTCGCCGAGCTCAAGCGCACCTGCACCTGTTGCTCCTCCCAGAGCCATTGGTCTGCCGCCCATCTGAGCGACCTTCATTGCCATGATCTCGTCCTTTTCCTTTGTCATTTTAAGCACCTGACGCTGAAGTGCGCCGATCTCCTCCAGAAGGTCCTCATCGCTGACGAGAGAATGTCTGAATCGGATATACTTTCTGATGACAAGGATTATCATGAATATAATAAGGGCAAAAATAGCAACAACAAGCACTATCGACAGTATTGCAAGGATCCATTCCAGAACGCCGAAGACCAGGCGGCTGCCGTCCAGCCCGGGGATGGGCAGCAGGTTCATGATGTCCAGGTTGATGGAGATGGTGATGAGCAGCTCCACGAAGGCCTGCAGCCCGCCGGAGCGCACCTCCGAGGAAACGATGGAG
>CAMZIK010000179.1 GCA_947307175.1 uncultured Clostridia bacterium | reverse complement strand
GGACCACGACTATCCGCCGGGAAGCTCTGAGATCAAAATGAGCATCGCTGAAAACGGGGCAGTCATATCTGAGCATATTCCCGGAACAAGGACAGCAGCTAATTCATTCAAACTGAGAAATCGTATACTTGTAGGTATTTCTCAGGGAGTTGTATTTATCGAAGCAAGTATGGTAAGTCACGGACTTGATAATTATCATCATGCTATCGCACAAGGCAAACCCGTGTTTGTTGTTCCGCCGTGTGATATAACAGATAAAAGATACTTCGGTCAGAGATATTTGCTCAGAAACGAATGTGTTCCTCTTTTTAATGCTGATGATGTTGTCTGAAGACTTGCGCTTGAAGGCTTTGACAGTTTTGCGTTTACAAGAGATCTCGGAGATTTCAGCCTGCCTGTCGATGATTCACAGTTCTATGGTGAAGAAGAGATCATAAAGCGTAAAAATGACACTTCTACAAGACCAAAGACTAATCATACTGATGACGATCAGCAGGAATACATAAAGCCTGAGGTCGATTATTCTCAGCTTGATGAGAATGAAAGTGCTATATGCAAAGTCCTTGAAGAAGGAAAAGCTCTGGCAGATGCGATATGCGTAAAAACAGGACTTGATATATCAACTGTGCTGTCTGCTCTTACGATGCTCGAACTTGAAGGGATTGTAAACAGTCTTCCCGGAAACCAGTTCGAGCTTGCAAATCAATAATAGAGAACGGAGAATGGAATTGTCTAATCTTATTATAGTTGAGTCACCGACAAAGGTGAAAACAATAAAAAGATATTTAAGCGGAGATTATGAGGTCATAGCATCAATGGGACACCTTCGTGATCTTCCGAAATCAAAACTTGCTGTTGATATAGAGCATGATTTTGAGCCTATGTATGTCAACATCAAGGAAAAGGAAAACCTTATCAAGGATATAAAAAAGAAAGCTAAATCATGCGATAATGTATTTCTTGCAGGAGACCCCGACCGTGAGGGAGAGGCTATCTCATGGCATCTCGCACAGCTTTTGGGACTCGATCTTTCAAAGAAAAACAGAGTTACATTCAATGAGATAACCGAAAGCGGAATTAAATCAGGAATGGCTAATCCGAGGTCAATAGATCTGAATCTTGTAAATGCACAGCAGGCAAGAAGGATCCTTGACAGAATTGTAGGATACAAGCTCTCGCCGTTCCTCTGGAGAAAGATCAGAAGGGGTCTTTCGGCAGGAAGAGTACAGTCTGTTGCAGTCAAGATGATATGCGACAGAGAGAATGAGATCAGAGCATTTGTTTCACAGGAATACTGGTCGATCGACGGAAAATTCACTGCGGCTGGCAGCAGAAAAGTCTTTTCAGCAAAACTCAGTACTGTTGACGGTGAAAAAGTTGAGCTTGAAACAAAAGAACAGACGGATAAGATCCTTGAAAGACTCAAAGGCGCTAAGTTCGTTATCGACAAGGTAAAGAAAAGCGTCCACAGAAAATCTCCGGCAGCACCGTTCACGACATCTACGCTTCAGCAGGAAGCTTCGAGAAAGCTCGGTTTTCAGGGAAGAAGAACGATGAAGACCGCACAGGAGCTTTATGAAGGCGTTGAGATAAAGTCAATGGGACCGACGGGTCTTATCACCTATATGAGAACAGACAGCCTTCGTATCTCCGATGAGGCAAGAAAGGCTGCTACCGATTTCATCAGAGCGAAGTACGGCGACAGCTACGTTCCCGATTCACCGAGGATATATAAATCAAAAGGCAACTCGCAGGATGCCCATGAAGCAATCAGACCTACACACCCCGAGCTTACGCCCGATGAGGTCAAGGCAAGCGGAGTGACGAATGATCAGTATAAACTTTATAAACTGATATGGGAAAGATTTATCGCTTCACAAATGGCTAACTGCCTTATGGATACTGTCTCGGTAGATATTCTTGCCGACGGCTGCTGCTTCAAGGCGACAGGTTATTCCGTAAAGTTTGACGGCTTTACAGTGCTTTATGAAGAGAGCAGAGATGATGATGGCGAAAAGAAAAACATTCTTCCTCCGCTCAAAAAAGGCGATAATGTGAATGTAAAATCTCTTGAAGGAAATCAGCATTTCACTCAGCCGCCTCCGAGATATACTGAAGCTACGCTCGTTAAAGCATTTGAAGAAACCGGAATAGGCAGACCTTCTACCTATGTTCCGACGATCTCAACGATACTTGCAAGGAACTATGTCGAGCGTGACGGAAAACAACTCAAACCAACATCTCTTGGTGAAGTGACCAATGAGCTTATGAGCGAACACTTCAAGAAGATCGTTGATGTTAAATTCACAGCAAATATGGAGAACAGTCTTGACCAGGTCGAAAGCGGAAAAAAAAGTTGGATAAAGACACTCCAGGATTTCTACGGCGAATTTGATCACGAGTTGTCTGATGCTGAAAAAGCAATGGACGGCAAACGTGTTAAAGTTCCGAGCGAGGAAACAGATCAGATCTGCGAGAAGTGCGGAAAACCTATGGTCATAAAGATCGGAAGATTCGGCAAATTCCTTGCCTGCTCAGGATTCCCTGAGTGTACAAATACTAAGCGGATAGTACAGGAAATGAGCGGAAAATGTCCGTTCTGCGGAAAGAAGATATTGCTCAAAAAATCAAAGAAGGGCAAGAAGTATTACGGCTGTGAGGATAACCCGAACTGCGAGTTCATGACATGGGATCTTCCAACGGATGAAGTTTGTCCTAAGTGCGGTTCTACGCTTTTCCAGAAGGGCGGTAAGAACGGTATGCTCGTATGTCATAAAGAAGGCTGCGGATACCAGAGAAATTTGTCAGGTGAAAACAAAGAATAATACTGTGACAAGTAAGAAGGATTATTAAGGATAATGAGTAATAAAGTCAAGGTTATCGGCGCTGGTCTTGCTGGTGTTGAGGCTGCATGGCAGCTTTCAAAAGCCGGGATCGAAACCGAGCTTTTTGAGATGAAACCGAAAAAGTTTTCTCCTGCGCATAAATATGCCGGATTTGCTGAGCTTGTTTGCTCTAATTCGCTTATAGCAGACTGGATCGATTCAGCTGCAGGTATGCTTAAAGAAGAGATGAGAAGGCTTGGCTCACTTACGATGCAGGCTGCTGAGGCATCAAGAGTCAGTGCAGGCGGTGCGCTGGCAGTTGACAGGACGAAGTTTTCAGATTATATTACCGAAAAAATCAAGAGTGATTTAAATATAACAGTCATTGAGCAGGAAGTTGATCAGATACCTGACGGTGATGTTATAATCGCTACGGGACCGCTTACAAGTGATGCACTTGCACAGAGCATCAAAAATCTGTGCGGAGAATATCTGTATTTCCACGATGCTGCTGCTCCGATAGTGACTTTTGAGAGCCTTGACAAGGATAAGGTTTTCTTTGCATCAAGATACGGCAAGGGCGAAGCGGATTATATAAACTGTCCTATGGACAAGGAAGAATACCTAAGATTCTATAATGAACTGATAAACGCTGAAAGCGCAGAGCTAAAAGAGTTTGATAAGCAGCACTTTTCAAAAGACGGCTTCAAGGTCTATGAAGGCTGTATGCCTGTTGAGGTCCTGGCAAAAAGAGGCGAGGATACGATGCGCTTCGGTCCGTTGAAACCTGTTGGACTTACCGATCCACATACAGGTCACAGACCTTATGCGGTGGTTCAGCTCAGAGCTGAAAACTCCGCAGGCACGCTTTATAATCTTGTGGGTTTTCAGACTAATCTTAAATTCGCTGAGCAGAAAAGAGTTTTCTCTTTGATACCAGGGCTTGAAAATGCTGAATTCATGAGATACGGCGTTATGCACAGAAATACATTTATCAACTCACCGAAACTGCTTACAGAGCAGTTGAACATGCGTGAAAACGAGCATATTTATTTTGCGGGACAGATAACAGGAGTTGAAGGGTATATCGAATCGGCTGCAAGTGGGATCTTCGCAGGTCTGTGTATGAGCAGAAGACTCAAGGGACTTGAAAAGATAAGTTTGCCTGCAACTTCAATGCTTGGTGCATTGTCAAAGTATATTTCTGATGAAACAGTCGAGAAATTCCAGCCTATGGGCTGCAATATGGGTATCCTCCCGGAGCTGTCCGAAAGGATCAGGGATAAAAAGCTGAAATATAAAATGATCGCTGAAAGAGGACTTAGCGATCTTGATAAGATCCTCGAAAGAATTAAAACGGAGGTTTAGAATGAACATTGTTATTGATGCATTCGGCGGAGATAATGCGCCGCTTGAAGTAATAAAAGGCTCTATAAAGGCACATAATGATTTTGGAGTTGATGTTACGCTCGTAGGTGATGAGAACAAGATCAAGGAATGTGCTGAAAAAAACGGACTCGATATTTCCCAGCTCAAGATCAGACACGCACCGTCTGTTATTGCAATATGTGACGAACCTACACTTATCAGGACTAAGAAAAAAGACAGCTCTATGGCTGTTGGCATGAAGATGCTTGCTGACGGAGAGGGAGATGCTTTTGTGTCCGCAGGCTCAACAGGTGCGCTCGTTGCAGGCGGCTGCTTTATAGTAAAGCGTATAAAAAACGTAAAGAAACCTGCTCTTGCAACTATTCTCCCAACAGCAGGCAAGCCTACTATGCTGCTTGACAGTGGCGCCAACAAGGAATGTACTGCAAAAATGCTTGTAGATTTCGGAATAATGGGCTCTGCTTATATGAATAAAATCATGAATGTTGACGATCCACGTGTTGCACTTGCAAATATTGGTTCGGAAGAATCAAAGGGCAGAGAGGTCGAGCTTGAAACATATCAACTTCTCAAGACAGCACCTGTCAACTTCGTTGGAAACATCGAAGCAAGACAGCTTCCGCTTGGCGACTGCGATGTTTGTGTTGCTGACGGATTCTGCGGAAATCTGATGCTTAAACTGTATGAAGGAATGGGTAAGTTCTTCTCAAATGAGCTGAAAGGCATCTTTAAAAAGAATGTCAAGACCAAGCTTGCAGCTGCAATGGTGATGAAAAATATCAAGGACTTCAAAAAGAAAGTCGATTATTCCGAGTACGGCGGAGCGCCTTTGCTCGGTACTGCAAAGCCTGTTATCAAGGCTCACGGAAGCTCAGATGCAAAGGCATTTTATAATGCGATCAGACAGGCAAAACTCTTTACAGAAACAAAGGTAATTGAAACTATCACGCAGGCACTTTCACAGATAAAGGCAGAAAAAGCCGAAAACAATTAGGATACATAGTCTGCGTGTGTCTGTGGCATACGCAGACCCTACAAAAGGGAGTGAATAAAGTGAATGAAAAAGAACATCTGAAAGCATTTCAGGAAAAGATCCATTACAGGTTTAAGGATGAGAGACTTTTATATGAGGCTCTTTCACACTCATCCTTTGCAAATGAGAGCAAAAAGCAGCGTAACAGCAATGAAAGGCTTGAGTTCCTTGGAGATTCCGTGCTTTCTGTTGTGATCTCAGACTATATTTTTGAACATTTTAAACATCTTCCCGAAGGAGAGCTTACAAAGCTGAGAGCATCTTTGGTATGTGAAAAGGCTTTATTTGATTTTTCAAAGAAGATCGATCTCGGTAATTTTCTCTTTCTTGGCAAGGGAGAAGAACTGACTGGCGGACGTGAAAGACCGTCAATCGTTTCCGACGCATTTGAAGCTGTCATAGCTGCGATATATCTTGACGGCGGTTT
>CAMZIK010000178.1 GCA_947307175.1 uncultured Clostridia bacterium | reverse complement strand
GGTTTAGGAAGGGGGTCTGGGGGAGAACCCTTCTCCAAAAGGGTTTCCCCCAGCTGCTCGCCAACAGACTCTGATTAATCGCATTGTTAAAATTATTATCAGCACTTGAAACTATCTGCTCAAAGAGTTATACTATATTCAGAGAGAAAATCAGATTTGCTAACCAAAAACTAATAAACATCTGTTATCATCAATACTGGGGTGAAGTATATGGATAAAAGGATACTGATAATAGAAGATGAAGCAGCGATAAGGGATATACTGTCCGTGCCGCTTGAATCAGAGGGATATAAAGTCACTCAGGCAGCCGACGGACTTGAAGGCATGAACGCCTTCCGTGATCAGCAGTTCGACCTTGTCCTGCTTGACATAATGATGCCCAGGATCGACGGCTATACCGTCTGCGAAATGATACGCAGAGAATCGGATGTACCCATAATCCTGCTGACTGCGCTTGATTCCGAGGAAGCCCAGATCAAAGGCTTTGATAAGCTCGCCGACGACTACATAACAAAGCCTTTCTCCATAAGGCTCGTCCTCAAGCGTGTCGAAGCGCTCCTGCGCAGGACAGCCGCAGAAACAGGCACCGACGACCTGATAAGATACCGTGACCTCACCCTCAGCGAAGCAGAGCGCAGAGTCACCGTCTCAGGCAGCGAGGTCGTCCTCACCAACCTTGAGTTCAATATCCTGCTTCTGCTTCTGAAAAACAAAGGCCGTGTATTTTCCCGTGATGACCTGCTCAATCTTGTCTGGGGCTATGATTTTGCAGGCTACGAAAAAGGCGTGAATTTCCACATCATGAACCTGCGCAGAAAACTAAAAGCCGATTATATTGAAACAGTACGAGGGGTGGGATACAGGATTGCTAAAGAGGATCAGAAACAGTCTTAGCGCAAAGGTCTTCCTGTGCGTGTTCTGCGCCCTGACGATATGCTGTATCATCGTCTACTGGGTGATATTCGCCCTGCTCCCAAAGCAGTACGACATCGATTCATACAACGAAATGGACAGGAACGTCACCGATCTCGTCAATGAACTTGACATCTCAACGCTGTATGAAGGAGAAGAGATAATCAATAATTTCTGTATGAGGTATAATACCTCCATCACTCTCACAGGCAACGGGGAGATACATACATACGGCGGGATAAACACCGAGCACGAAAGCAAGAACGTCATCGGCTCGAACCTGACAGCTATCGTTTATTTTACCGATCAGGAACAGGAATTCACCATGAACGTGTTCTACCTTTCACGTTCAGCCCATATCATCACCGGCATAATGCTCAGGCTCCTGCCCGCCATGATCGCAGGCATACTCCTTCTGTCTCTGCTCAGCGCCCTTATCTGCAGCAAGCTGATAGTCAGCCCGATAAAAAAGATAAGCAGGATCTCAAAACGAATGGCAGAGCTTGACACCGAATGCAGATGTGATGTAGACCGCAGCGACGAGATAGGCGTGCTGTCCGATAGCCTAAACACCATGGCGTCAAACCTTCAGAAAACGCTTGGGGAGCTTAAAGATGCAAACAGCCGTCTCAAAGAGGACATCGAACATTCCAAGCTGCTCGAAGAGCAAAAGCGCAGCTTTTTCATAGCCGTGTCACACGAGCTTAAAACACCGCTGACCGTACTTAAAGGACAGCTTGAAAATATGATGCTCGGCTACGGCGATTATAAAGACCACGAAAAGTACCTTCCCAAAGCCTATGAATCCGCCGAGGATATAGAAAAGCTCGTCAAGGAGATCATAGCCATAACAAAGACCGAAACGACAGATATAAGCAGCAGACTCAGCGAAGTCTCCCTGATAGAAACAGTAAACGAGACAGTCGAGACTATCAAGCCGATCGCAGCAGATAAGAACATCACTATCCACCAGCAGATAAACGAGGATATGACCCTGACTGTCGATAAAGGTCTTTGGAGCAAAGCACTTTCAAATATCATCGGAAACGCCGTCCGCCATTCACCTGAGGGCGAGCAGGTCTTTATCACCCTTGAAACGAATGAAGATAAAAAAACGCTCGTCGTGACCAATACAGGCGCCTCTATCCCGCAGGAAGATATGCCTCACCTGTTCACGCCCTTCTACCGTGCCGACAAATCAAGAAACCGGGCAACAGGCGGAAGCGGTCTCGGGCTTTATATCGTAAAAACTATCCTCAGTCTCCACGATATGACCTGCGAGCTTAAAAATACCGATAACGGCGTCTCGTTTTACCTCTATATCCAATAACATCACCTCAGCGGCATACATCTCGTGTGCCGCTTTTTTGTTCCCTTTTTTTCTAACCGAAGTCTTATGAAATGCAAACCAAAATCTAATAAAACCGTGTTAGGATATGACTTGTAAAGGAGATGACCGTCCACACGAGCAGCTGTCAAGACAATATAGAAAAATGCAGCTGCTCCGAAACTGTGGAAAAACAGACAAAAGGATAAAAAAAGAAAATGGGGGAACAAAAAATGAACGGAACAAACGAAAACAAAACTGTCCACTCACCTATCAGAGAAAACAGAAGCAGACTTCGCGTAATGCGTGTCCTCGGAGTGCTGGTGTGCGTCACAGCAGTGCTGCTGCTTGCACTGACCATCTCAGGTCAGAACTCAGAGATCAAAGCATCGGGCGAAGCTGTCGCCGCAAGCAGCTCCACACCCGATAGCAGCTCGTCAGCCGAAAGCAGCTCCGCAGCACAAACCGAGATCAGCAAGCAAGCCGCCGCAGACAGCACCCCGCAGGAACAGACCGCAACTCAGACTCAGGTGACCGCCAAAGCCGCAGCCAAAGAAGCATCGTCCGAAATAGCACCAAAAGTCGAAGTCAAAAACGGAATTACATATGTCGGAGGTATCCTCATCGCAAACAAGACCTACTCTCTGCCCTCAGACTACGATCCGGGCTTGGACTCTGACGCCGAAGCCGCATTTTACACAATGCAGCAGGCAGCAGCAGCCGACGGCATAAGCCTTTGGATATGCTCAGGATACAGAAGCTACAGCTATCAGAAGCAGCTCTACGATAACTATGCAGCTCAGGACGGAAAAGACGAAGCAGACAGATATTCCGCCCGTCCCGGTCACAGCGAGCATCAGACAGGGCTCGCTATAGATGTCAACGAACCCAGCAGCGACTTTGACAACACACCCGAAGCAGAATGGCTCGCAAAGCACTGTAACGACTACGGCTTCATTCTCCGTTATAAACCAGGCAAGGAAAGCTCCACAGGCTATATGGCTGAATCGTGGCACATCAGATACCTCGGCGATGCCGAGCTTTGCAAAAAGATAGAAGCAAGCGGCAAAAGCCTCGAAGAATACCTGGGTATCACCAGCGCTTACGCACAATAATGATATGCTCCTCAATGATTTCGGGAGATCGGAACGCTAAAGTTCTCGGTCTCCCCTTTCATTTCCACGCACCACCCAGCCTGCCGTCACAGCCGCCCTCTGTAAAAAAAGCATTGAAAAATGCAAAGTAATATGTTATAATATTTTGGTATAAAATTATCTGGGAGTAGATATTAATGGGGCTGTTTGAAAAATGAAAATGATAACTGCGATAAAAAACGAGTTCAGAAGAATAAAGGATATGTCCGCTGTCCACCTTATCTTTGCGGTCCTGGCTTGCCTGGCCGTCAGCGTAATAGCCGTGACAAAAGCACCGCTTGATCCTGAAATGCTTTCACCGTTCAACTGGATAATGCTCTGCTTTGAACCTGCCGCAACGACGTTCCTGTTCTTTTCAATGATACAAAAACCAAAGCGCTCGGTGCTGTGGTTTGCAAAATATATTTATTATATCGCCTCCGTGCTGACTCCGCTTCTGCTTATGGGCGTTATCTTCGATCCCAACAAGGAAGACCTCTATTCAGAGCATTTCACCACAAAGTTCCTACCCTGGTGGGCATGTCTCTGGTGGCTCGGCATGATCCTTGCATACGTCATTATGCGCCTTGCAGGCCACGCATTCCATAAAGGCTATGCAAAAGGCAGCTTTGCCGCAAGGCTCATCTATGCCCTTGCCGCAATGTACACTCCGCAGAAAACCATAAACGCCAGCAAAAGAGACGGAAAAGGCAAATGGGTCTGCGCATCAGTGTGTATGCTGCTCGTCGGCGTGGCAGTCTTTCTCGCAACAGTCTCCGTCTATCTCTACTGCGTCTATACAAATATGGAGTTTGAAGCCATACTCTTTACCATGACCTTTGCCGCAGGCGGTCTTGCCATTGAGGATATAATCGCAGGCACAGCGATATTTCTGATCTTTGCAGGTATAACCCTGTATTTCTGCCTCCAGCTGCTCAAGTGCTTCAAAAACAACGAGCTTGTCGTTAAGGACACTGGCAAGGACGGAAAATATACCCTCGTCATGAACAGCAAAAAAAGAGCCTTCAGCTTTGCCCTTTCAGGCGTTATGCTCATCGGCGGCACAGCCATGTTTTCAGCCCAGACGAACTTTATCCACTATGTCGATGTCAAAAGCGGCAAGTCCAGCATCTATGACGACTATTATGTAAAACCCGATGAGAGCATGTTGACCTTCCCCGAAAAGAAGCGCAACCTCATCTATATCTACCTTGAATCCATCGAAACGACCTATGCCTCCAAAGAAGAAGGCGGCTCACAGGAAAAGAATTATATCTCCGAGCTTACAGAGCTTGCAAAGGATAAAAACTGCGTCAACTTCTCAAATACCGACCTGCTCGGCGGCGCATCAGTATTCGTTCCGTCCATAACCTATACCATGGGTTCGACCGTAGCCCAGACCTGCGGCATAGCAATGAACACCAAAATACTCCCCGGCAATCAGGCTCAGACCTATCCCTCTGCGATAAGACTTGAAGATATTCTCCACGACAACGGCTATAACCAGCTTTATATCGAAGGCTCAAAAGGCGAGTTTTCACTGTACGATAAATATGTCGGACGATATGAAGACAGCAAGGTCTTTGACAGAAAGACAGCCTCCGATCAGGGCTATACCGACGAAAAAGAGGATTATATCTGGAAATGGGGAATAGAGGACAGAAAGCTCATCGAAATAACCAAGGAGCTTATAACCGACATCTCCAAAGAGGACAAACCGTTTTTCGTCACCATGTATACCATGGATACCCATACCTTTGAAAGCGGTCACCGCTGCCCCGAATGTGACAGTAAAATAAAGAACGATTACCTCGCTTCCGTTGACTGTACATCAAGAAGAATAAACGAGTTCGTGAACTGGGTAAAGCAGCAGCCGTTCTATGAAAACACCACCATCGTTCTTGTCGGCGACCACCTCGGCAACGAGAAAACAACACAGGTAGATATTGATAAGGAATATGTAAGAACGACCTATAACTGCATCATCAATCCCGCAAAGCAGGCTGCAAATCCAAAGCAGCGCCTTTTCTCGTCACTTGATATGTTCCCTACCACGCTTTCCGCAATAGGCGTGCAGATAAAGGCGACAGGCTCGGTCTCGGAACAGACCTGTTCTCAGAAACCAGAACGCTGTGCGAAGAACTTGGAGAAAAAGAGTATAAAAAGCAGCTCGAACAAACCAGCGATTATTATGATACCGTCTTCTACGGCTCATGATCCAATGTATATCAAAAAACCGACCTCGTATCTCCACGAAGTCGGTTTTTCTATGCTAAATCAGAATTTACCGCAGCAAACCTGCTGGGCAGCTGGGGGAAACCCTTTTGG
>CAMZIK010000177.1 GCA_947307175.1 uncultured Clostridia bacterium | reverse complement strand
CTATCATTTCTCTCAGCTCATTGATCTGGGTCTGCAAATCGGGCTTGTATGGCTCCCAGCTGCTGTCAATGATGCCTTTATATCTGATCAGCGGATGAACAACGCTGTCGTGATGAGTCTGAACAGGTGCAACATCAAGGGTCACACAGTTGAAATCATATGAATCATCGACTGTAAATTCAACATCACTTCCGTCCGAACAATAAGCAAGCGCCTGCTGTTCGATAGTGTTCTGCTGAGTATACCTGTACCCTATCACGACAGCCGAAACTCCCGGCACGGCACTATTAGATAGTATGTAAGTGCCGTTTGGTATGTGCTTCACATCATCATACACCTCTGACGAGCAAAGCGGTATCTCAGTAGCAGAATATGAAGGAGCATCACTTGTACCGTTGAGGATAAGTTCACCGTCACCGTTGACCGTCATCGAAAGATGTCCGTCATTATATCCGGTAGAACCGATCTTCAGAAGGTTCCGCTTTTCAAGTCCTATCGCAGACTTATTGATAAATATCTGCTGAGCTGTGCTTTCGATCTGAGAAACGTATCCCCGTATCGTCTGCATAGCAGCGTTTATCTGTGATACATACTGGATTATCTGAGCCTGTGTCTGTTCAAGATATTCCTGGTCCTCGATAAGTCTTGCTGTCAGTTCAGCAAGCTCGGCAGCACAGCGCTCTACTTTGTCAAGAAGCCTCAGACAGTCAGCCATTGAAGGAACAGGCGGTGCGCTCTCATCAAGACTTGGCTTGATGATGAGCTGAAGGATATTGCTCTTTTTAACAACAGTGTACTCATCGCCGCTGATGTTGCAGGCATATATCTGCACATCAACAACGCCCGACTTTCGCATAACTCCTCTGGTCAGCGTCACAGAATTATCGCTTATGCGTGTCTCAAAACATTCACCGTCGTCGTAGGAAAGGACAAGGCTGTATGAGTCAGCCTGAACATTATCAAGTCCGACAAATTCAATAGTTCTCGAATTTGTCTCTCCGAAGTAGCCAAGCAGCGCATCACTCGCTACGGCGAAGTAGTCTTCATCTAATGTTATTGTCATGTTTTCCTCCTTGTTTTCCTTTGCCCTGTCGGCATTCAAGGGCTTGAGGATGGTTTTGCGGGTCGGCATTTCCGCGATACGAACTTATGTTCGCAAACACATGATAGCACATACGTTCGCAAGTGTCAATACTATTTCATACGATTCTATGTTTTGAACTAAATCGTCATCTGAAATTGTGCAGATCACTCCGAACATGAGATGTACGCTTTCTTGCAGAAATATTAACGGCAAAAAAAGAGAGATAAGAGCAATAAACTCTTATCTCGTGATAATGGCTATTCTTCTATCTGCTTGCCTAAAAAAAGCGCTGCTGTCTTGGCGAGCAAGGCTTGCTTTGTTGTCGCACACTCGCTGTCTTTTTCCGCAACGAACGCTACTGCTCCGGAGACATCTCCGTTTGAGATTATCGGTGCAACTGCAAGAGCGTGCGCCCTGATACCCTCAACCGGG
Source organism: uncultured Clostridia bacterium (assembly GCA_947307175.1). Taxonomy (GTDB): domain Bacteria; phylum Bacillota; class Clostridia; order Oscillospirales; family Ruminococcaceae; genus Hominimerdicola. The sequence continues at coordinate 4,201 of CAMZIK010000177.1, read as the reverse complement.
AAAAGAGCGCTTTCGCCTGCGTTTGTATATTCATAGCTTTTGCGCTGCTGGAGGATCTCTTCAAGAGCCGCTGAGAGCCTGCGCTGTGAATATTCTTTTTTCGATGCACCTGAAACTGCAACGACATGGTCATTATCGAAGATTACCGCAGGTGCATTGCCGAGCTTGGAGATGACCTCCGCAGCCTGCACCGCACCCTCGGACAATTCGTTTATAGGCGAGTATTTCTTAAAAATGACCTCACCGTCGGAGCTTGTGTAAATCTCAAGCGGCTCGCCGTCACTGATTACATTGACACTAAGATTTTCGCCGTTTCTTCGGGATTTTCGGGCGATCAGTGGATTTATTTCGGGTTTCTTAGTGCCTGACTTAAAAACCGGATTTACAGTTTTTAAATCATTTGAGATTGCCATAGCAGCCTCAGACTCCGGTTGGATCTCGGGAAGTGTTCCCATTTTGAGAAGTGCATCAATATCAGCTTTCAGATGTATGTCGATATGATCGGTGAACACTACGATCCGTGAAACGATGAAATCAATATCAGCTTTTGTAAGGCTGTTCTTATTGATGATATTGTCAAACACTTCTATCACCGTTCTGGCTGTGCGGTTTACTCTGACAATGGAATTATGTTTTTCACAAGCGATCTGAAGCTGATTCTTCAATCCCTCTATTCTCAAGGTCAGATCATCTATCTGTTCCTGATACAGCTCGTCGAGTATGTCCTCCCTTTCAGGATGCTTTATTTTGTCTTTTATATTCTGATTGATCAGGGCTTTTATCATATCTCTGGATTCTTCGATCTGATTGTTGATCATTTCAACTACCGACTTGCTTGTCTGTGTTTCAGACTTTTCCTTATCAATAGATCTCTGGAGCTTGTCAAGCATTTTTTGAGAATTATCCCTGACCTGTCTGATGTAGCTCTTTAACATATCATCAAGCATATCAACTCTTGTGTGGTGAGAGCTACACGCTTTGACTCCATGTCTGTGGTATTCTCCGCAGCGATATGCAGGCGGAAGATCAGATCTGCTCATTGAAAACATCGGTGATCCACAGTCGCCGCAGAATAAGTATCCTGAATAAACATTATCATATTTTTTGACACCACGGTAATGTGTCTGTGTTCGTTTTTGAAGCTGATCCTGAGCTTGTGCAAATTCTCTGTAATCTATTATTGCTGTATGATTATTCTCAAAGACAAGCTGATCTGTTTCATGAAGTTTTTCATCGCTGCCATTGATCTTTTTTCGTCGGTATTTTCTTTGTCTGAGTGTACCTATATAAAAATCATTTGAGATCATCTCACTGATGGTCTGAATACTCCACTCATTCCGAGTCTTTAGTCTGCAAATCTCCCCTGCTGCTTCCTTTCTGGCTTTTTCAGCCATTCTCGGTGTCGGGATATTCTTATCGGAAAGATGATCTGCGATCTTTTTATAACCCCAGCCCTCATTGTAGAGTCTGAACACTTCCCGGACTATCTCTGCTTCAGGTTCACTGACCTCAAACTTCATCTGTTTTGAGTTGGTCATAACATAGCCATACGGAACAGCACAGATCCATTTTCCTTCTTCCTGTCTTCGTTTGATGACAGACTTGACCTTTTTCGATGTATCCGTTACAGGCATTTCATTCATCAGAAAGCGAAACTGAATCGCAGTCCAATCATCAAAGGTCGGATAATCAATATTATCATTTATAGATACTATTCTCATACCAGCATCTCTGAGGTCTTCAAGTTCAACCAGTCCTTTGCTGTTTCGTCTTGAAAATCTTGAAAAATCTTTTACTATGAGAATATCATATTCACCATTCATCATTTTAGTACGAAGCTTCTGATACCCTTCACGCTGTTCAAAAGTGTAACCTGAACGGTCACGATCCTCGTAAAAATCAAGAGAGCTGTCAGGGAATTTACGCATAACATAGTCAGAGATAATAGATTTCTGATTCTCTATGGATGTGTTTTCCCTGTCAAGCTCCTCATCTACTGAAATGCGGCAGTAGCCCGCTATTCTATTACAATCTTTCATTTTTAACCCTCATTATACATATGTCAATCTTTAAACAGTCAATCGTTTACTACCAAATAACATTGTACCATACATATTTCTATTTTACAATAGTCATTTGGCACAATTTTTTCGTCAGAAATAAGTGATAATGACATACATATTGATAATATTACCTTTCAATATCAAGGTTTTTCAAAAGCAGCTTTTCAGTGCATTCAAAAAGATCTTCTTCGCCTGAATAAAACACTGCGACCTTATACTTCTGAGGATAGGCTGCCCTGATTTTTTCTATCTCTTTTTTGATCTCGGCATTGTTCTGATCCTCATGTGTCAGCCATATCATAATGAACTTTCTGACTTTGTCAATCTGGCATATCAATCTTATCATCTCCACAGCTATTTTGGGTCATTCTCTTGTCTTTTATTCCGGTATATCATTCGCGATTTGTGCATTTCTGCATTTCAACAGATCTTGCCTAATCATTTGGAATTTAAACATGACTAGTTTTTTTGAGTTAAAACACCTACGTAAAAGACGCAAGCTTGTCGGGTCAATCCTGCATCATAATACGCCGTAACATCAGCATTCTGCAACACGCTGCACCCGACAGAACACTTGTTCTTGTCGGCTTGGTTTACTTGTTGTTTTTCCTGAGGATTTCAGCTATCTCGCCAAGACTCTTGGACATGTTTTCTTTTGCTTTCAGATCATCTAAACGAAACTGTCTAAGTTCTTCCTCTTTATTCCAGTCAACGATGCTCTTCTTTTTCTTGTATGCATCTTTAGCTGCACCTTCTGCAAGCTGTCTGCCTGTTCTGGTACCTGCAATTTCATAAAGAGGACTATTGCCGAATTTTAAAACTGCTAAAAGAGAGTTATATGTGTAACACCCATTGTCGACTGCTATTCTGTAAAACTTTCTTGAAAGATCTGACATTTTTTTAGAAGGTGCTCCGTCTGTATAACGTTCAGCAGCATCATCACAGTTAATTGCCACAATGTCACGAAAATCAAATGTTTTTTTCCCCTCAATATCAATATGAGTCTCATAACGCACCATTTCATTGATAGAACCGCATAATGCTATTGGAAGAAGCATTCCATTCAAACGATCAAGACGGCTATTATAAAACCCAGGTTTTATGTTCTTGATAACAGAATAAATATTGAATTTATTTGACGCATTTGGATAGTAAAAAACGACATGTATGTGAGGCTTTTTACCATTTCCAATGCTATCGGAATTATAATAACGGTACAAAACGTAAAAATCATCAAATAACATACACAAGGCATTATTTCTAACCTCATCCGAGGCAAGCCTTGGCATATTACTATTGCTTATGTAAGTTCTCAGATTTTCATCGTTATTTCTAAATGCCATGTAGACATCATATATCCGGCTCTTTTCTTTATCTAAATCGTATTGCGTAACGCATTCGCCATAATGATGCATTGCGTATGCAACCCACCCGTCTGTAATACCACCTATCTCAGCATATTCTCTGACAAGATTCTCGACGTATTCTTTTTTAAGCTTGCCAGATGGCTCGTAATCAGAAGCTTTAGGCTTGTATTTATCAGGCAGATCATCTGGATAGATAATCACACTCATTAAAGGTCTGCGATATAAAAGCTCACTGCCTTTGGAAAGTGTCTCCAGCCTCGCCATTCCTTCAAAAAAGTTTGAATTGTACACAGCATATTCTCCTTGATGTTTAATATTTATAGGCTCCCTTTTGACAACTCACTATTTTTTACTTTTCACTTACCAAAAAGGCAGGTCACCTATTTGCGGACATGGTATCATTTTAAATTGACTTTGTCAAGCATGTGTGAACAATATATAGAGGTAGAATATAGAATATAATAACATAAAATAGCACAGCTGTAAGTGATTATGTCGACAATATCAAATCGGTTTTTTTCGCACTATATCTTGTGTTTACGTGCTTTTCGGCACTGTCACTGTTGCATAATTTTAAAAATTCAATTTTGGTTAGTTCGCTGAAATTTCCAATAATTTTAACACTATTTGTACTAGTAAAAATATCTTCATTTTGATTTTGGGCAGAAATAAAGGGGGCTTCAGCTCCGACCACAAGATATAGAGGGTAAAAATATGCAAATCAAAACCACCGGTGAAACCGGTGGTTTGCACAGCCCCTAAAAGGGGCAA
>CAMZIK010000176.1 GCA_947307175.1 uncultured Clostridia bacterium | reverse complement strand
GATTATGAGATTTTAAATGATTATATAAACGCTCATATGTTTGATTAAAACATCTTGCTGTCAATTGCTGTTATAAAGTGATGATTTGTAACATAAGTGCCAAATTGAATATGCTTTTGATAATATAGTTAATGTAACTGAAAAAGAGGTGCAGAAACTGATGGATATACCTCTTGCAATTCGGCAATAAGGATTACTCCGGATATTCTTTGCTTTGTATATAACAACAGCAACCTTTCGGCAGGTATTTAAAACTTATCATGTAGCATAAAACTTAAAATAATTCAAAAGGCGGTAATCACCTCACTGAGGGATTACCGCCTTTTACTTTTACCTGATGAATTAGGAATTGATTCAAACTTCATCACCATCTTTTCCTGGTATAGGTTCTGTATGAACAACTTTGAATTTAGGATTAAAAGCTAATTTTTCTTCCCGAACCTGTCAATCAGCTCTTCAGTCAATCCTTTTATCTCTGCCTTATATTTCGCTCCGAGCTCAATAAGCTCCGTAGTCGGCAGACCGTTCCGTATCAGGTGTTTTTTGAGCTTAGCCATAGCGTTCATACGTTCTTCTTTTGCCTGCATAAACTCATCGAACTCGGCAGGATGGAATTTATCAAATCCAGCATCCACAAGTATCTTCTTATATCTGCGAACGAAAGCATCATAATCACACTTAACGGCAGAATATTCTTTGGTGTTCTCCTTATAAATAGCCTCTTTCTGCTGCTTCTGAGCTTCGATGCATTCAGAGGAGTGACAGCAGGCTTCGCCTTCCGTTTCGAGAAACTGCTTGTGGCAGAAGCCGCATTCGCAGAACGTCCACTTATTATGATGAACGAGCTGCCCGATCTCTGCAAGGATAGTCAGCAAGCAGTTATCACTTTCACGGAACACATTATAAGTGTACTCGTCGGCAGCAATGATCGTCTGTCCGGGCTGTATCATGAAATGCTCCATATTAGCCTTACAATTGAAATATGCATCACTGCTCATAAGCGTAAACTGTGTATCCGTATACTCCATGAGCTTTTGTGCCACTTCGTCCTGTATCTTTCTTCTGTTGAGTTTTGCAATAACAGCGTCATTCGGTTTCAGGATAGGAGAACGCTCATTATCATAAAACTCTATGACTGAGGTCACATATCCCCGGAAAAATATGTTTTCCCCGTACTCGGCAGCGAACCTTGCGATCATATCATCGGTACTGACATCAATGCTCCTGTCAATACGCAAAGCACTGTTGAGCCTGTCCCTGAACGCATCATAAGGATCAGTATGCTCGCAGAACATCCTATGCTGATTCATCAGTTCGTCAAAGGTAAAAGTCCTTGTATTCAGGACAGCTCCGTGAAGACTTTCATCAGTATCATTTACAGACTGTGCGATATTTATCGTGCGGTCTTTTTCGTTTATACGGTAAATTGTTGTAGTTTCCATACGCTTTCCTCGCTTTCGTTATCTTCTTCCATTATAGCGTAACATACGAAAACTGTCAATTATTATGCGTATTATAGCGTGTCTTGTTTCGTGTTTATAATTTTTATACGTATTCTTTTGCGTAAATACGCTATACACGCAAAAGAGTTTCGGATGAAATGTTAGAATGATATTGTCGGATGCGAAAGACATCTGACAACGGAACAGCATGACGTTGTTGTTCGCTATACATATAGAAGCGCTTCTAAAAATTCTATTTGAAAGGATGATCATGAATCATGAACAACGAATCAATGTGGGTTCAGCCCACACCATTACGTCCCGACGGGACAAACCTCTCAAAGTTTCCTGTGAAAGCACTCCCACCTGTTATACGTGATATGGCAGATGCGATAGCAACTACTACTTCTACAGATGTTGCAATGGCAGGAACTTCAATCCTTGCGGCAGCGAGCTACTGCTTCTCAGGAGTATATCGTATGTCGGCAAAGCGAGACCATACAGAACCAATCGTTCTGGATGCTCTTACAATAGCAGAACCAAGTTTCAAGAAGTCACCTGTTATCTCTATGATAAAGAAGCCCTATAATCAGTTTATTTACGACTGGAACAATAAGAATACTCAGGACATTCATCGTGCTCAGGCAGAACGAAAGATACTGGAAAGCAAACTTACGGCTCTTGAAAAGAAAGATGATGTTACCGCCGAGGAGATAGCGGAGCTGAAAACAAAACTCCGTAATACTCCATCAAGCAACTTCCGAAGGATAACTGTTGACGATGTTACACCTGAATCTCTTGTGAATATTCTCGAAGAGAACGGTACACTGTTAATGATCTCTGATGAAGCAGGAATGCTCGGCAATTTCAGCGGACGATACAGCAACAATGTCCCGAACCTTGACCTTCTTTTAAAGTCATGGAACGGAGAAACATATATCAGCGACAGAGCAAGCAGGGATAATATTGTACTGAAAAAGCCGTATATGAGTATCTGTCTTGCGTGTCAGCCTTTTGTGTTTGATGGTATGATAAAGAATCCTGCCTTCCGTGGAAGCGGTCTGATAGCCCGTTTCGTTTACTGTTTTCCTGTAAGCAATATCGGCAGCCGCAAATACGATACCGATTCTGCTCCCGAAGAAGTACTGGAGAATTACAGGAAGCTTATCTATACTCTTCTTGAAAAAAAGTTTTCCTACCACGATGACAAAGAGCTGTATCTTCATTTTGACAGCAAGGCTTACGGTTATTTTGTAGACTACTATAATGACTATATTGAACCGATGCTCGTCAGGGAAATGGCTTTGTGCAGGGACTGGGGCGGAAAGTACCACGGTCTTATTCTACGTCTGTGCGGTATGATCCACTGCATCAAATGTGCCTTGAACAGCAGTGATCCTGTTAAAACCTGTGTTGATACCGGAACACTGTGCAATGCTATCGAAATCGGAGAGTATTTCCGTGAACAGGCTATCTATGCATACAGTCTCGGAGATATTGACCTCGGAACTATCAAGGCTGAACGTGTCCTGAACAAGATACGTTCAAAGTGCATCACCGAGATCAGACAGAACGATCTTTATAAGCTGTGCCGATGCACACAGTTCAAGAACGCCGCTGACTTCGCTGAAACGATGGATATGCTTGAAGAATACAACTATATCAGACGTGAAAAAGTTGAAGGAGCAAACGGAAACAACAAAAGCGGAATCATGGTTTATGTGAATCCGAATATCTGAACAATCAACATTATCGGCATTTTCGGACTTGATTGTGCTGAAAATGCTGATAGTTCACAAAAGTAAAAACGTCACACAGAAATAAAGAAAGGTGATCACGTATATGAGCAATGTAGAAAAAAAGAAGATTATTGACAATATCTTTGAGCTGCTTATCAAGCTTTCCGAGGACGGAGAAAGCCCGGTTTCGCAGGCAAACGAAACGGCCCATGAGGAGGATAAACCTGTTGAGATGCTCACTATCAGGGAATGTACAAAGATTATTCACGGTCTTTCCGAACACACAGTACGTCAGCTTGTGAGACAGGGCAAGGTCAAGTCTGTGAGAACAGGTGCAGGCAGGAACGGAAAGATACTTGTGAATAAGGCTGACCTTGTAGAGTATTTTCAGGGAAAGGGAGCGTGAGAAGACAATCGTGTACCGGCAAATTCGGCAGGCGTAGCCGCCGAAAAAAAGCCCCGCAGGGCGACATAGTTCTTCTGATAGACTTTCAAGGCTGTCGGAAGTACTATGGAGTTACAAGCGGCGCACACGCCCTTTGTAATCGGTGCTTCGCACCGTTCTGAAGCTTGCCTGTGCAAGCTGTAATGAGAGCCCGTCAGGGCGATTGATCAGCAAAGGCGATGAGCCTTTTGCGTATAATTTTTTCGCCCGACAGGGCGTTATAATAATGAATCAGCCCTGTTTCAGGGCGTACCATTTTACCCCTCGTAAGAGGGGGAATATTAAAAATCGGTCACGATTTTTTTCATATAAAGAAAAAGTATAAAGGAAAGGAATTTCAAAATGAAAGAAAAAAGACTGACTTTTAGCCAGGGGAAAGGTTCGATCACACATAATAATCGTGAGTTCGTTGCGAACAATGTTGATCCTGCACGTACCCCTGATAATATCACTTTTATCGCTCAGCCGATAGCCGAAGCATATGATCAGCTTTTCAGAGAATCAACCGAGCGTTACAACGCAAAGCAGACCAGAAACGATCGTAAGATCAGCGACTATTATGAACATCTTTTCGGATGCAAGCCGTGCAATACTATAAAAGTAAATGCACTCGATCAGAAAAGCTTCTATGAAGTACTGGTTCAGGTCGGCAAAAAAGAAGATACAGGTATCGGAACCGAGGATGCACAGGTCGCTGCTGATATACTGAAAGAATACATGGAAAGCTTTCAGGAACGCAACCCGAACTTCTATGTTTTTAACGCAGTTCTTCACATGGATGAAGCTACTCCCCATCTGCATTTCGACTACATTCCTGTCGGACATTACAAGCGCGGTCAGGATACACAGAACGGTATAGCTCAGGCACTCAAGGAAATGGGATACGGTGGCGGTAAGATGGCTATTGCCAAGTGGAGAGCCGCTCAGATAGAAAAGCTGAATGAGATCTGCCGTAAGTACGGCATCGAACCTCTTCCCCCTGAAGAATCCAGAGGAACCCTCGAAGTTGAAGAATACAAGGAACAGCGTCGTAAAGCTGATGCTCTGGCAGTAGAAAATGCTCAGGCTGAAACAGAACTTTCAGAAACGAAAGCGGAGCTTGAAAAAGCTGCAAAAACGAAAGCCAAGCTCATGGAGATTGACAGCGTGGAAACAGGTAAAACCGTATTTGGTGGAAAAATCACTGTGTCAAAAGAAGACTGGGACAATGTTACCGCCCTCGCCAAAAAGGAAGTAGCATCGCAAAAGCAGACAAAGAAGCTACGCAAGGAACGTGATGATGCAGTACAGGAACTTGATGCACTCAAATCCAGGTTCGAGGTTGTTTCCTCGGAGCTTTCAGCCTACAAAAAGAAAGAAGATGAAAACCATTATTTCTCCCGTGAGAAGATGAAAGCTGAAGGTCAGCGTATAAAGCGAGAGGAACAGCTTTCCCGTGATCTGCAAAAGGCTATGACCGTCATTGATGCTCACGGTCTGCGTGATGAATACAACCACACAAAAGTAAACACAGCACACAGAAAGAATGTGCTGGAATAAGTTTCTCATTATACATCATTTTAATCATACGCAAATGTACCAAACTGAGATTCAAAAAATGTACATCTTTCACAAACTTTTAGATTTTTCAAAAAAATTAAAAATCAGGAGCGATAAATCAGACTTTCGTGTGTATAATAAGTAGAAAACAAAATTAGTTTGAATGAACAGTCGGTCAGAAACCGGAATCTTTTAAACTATGAATGGTTCTTCGAATAAATTATAATACAGAAACAGGTGGTTAAAATGTGGATAGTAGTTAATTGATTATTAACACAAAAATTCAATGAATATATTGAAAAGCTATGTTGATAATGTTATAATTAAAAAAACAAAAAACAGAACGTACCTAATGATATTTTATATCTCACAAAATGAAGGTACAATTAAGCAAGAAATAAGACCCGTAAGTTTTGATGATTAAAAAACTGGGGGCCAGTTCGGAGATCCAATAACAACTGGTACATTACCAGGTGCAGTTATATATTCGGAAACGTGGAATGACTAATTTTGAACGGAGTGGTGTTATGAAAGCGAAAAAAATGTTATCGATAGTATCAGCAGTTCTCGTTTGTACTTTTTCCTGTGCA
>CAMZIK010000175.1 GCA_947307175.1 uncultured Clostridia bacterium | reverse complement strand
CGAGAGTAACAGTGGTAACTGTTACTCTTTTCCCCTCCGAGAATATCCTTTTGATATTCTCGCTACCGACCGTAAGGTCGGTTGACCCCCTTTCAGAAACCTCTTATTGATTTTCAGCTTATAGGAGGACTTACAGTCCCTATAAGCTGAAAATGAGTAGGAACTCCCAAGAGAGACTGGGAGAAAATTTTCTTCAGAAGAATTACCATCGATCATTGAACAATACTATTGCAGTTCATCACAGCCTAAACGGAAAAGAACACAAAAACACAACAACTCCCCTGTTATCAGGAGAGTTGCTTTTTTTGTTCACTGTTTATCTCTGTCGGGGTGGCATACGGAAACGATACAGTTGTTATAGCCTTTTTGCTCCCACATATCTTCGCCCCAGCACAGCCACACAATACCCTCGGGAGTGTCCCACTGTACCCAATAATACTTGCTGTAATCACTTTTTTCGCCGTCTGCTTCCACACTTTCGATTGTTGAGGAAGTCGCACCGTAGGCTGCCCTGAACTGCTTATAGAGCGTATCGTAAGCCGCTTTTGCCTGAGCACCTGTTACCTGTCCTACGTCTTCGCTCTTGCTCAGATGGAAAGCGATCAGAGCGCAGTTCGGGTCGTTATTCCTAAAGCTCTCTATGACCATCTCGTCCATTGCCACGCCCATAACATTCATCTTGCTGGCTTTCTGGTCATATGTCCTTCCCTGTGTTCCACCATAAAGATCATCATCCCTATGTTTCCCGAGTGTTGCGACAAAGCATTGGGCAATGGTATTTGCGGCTGTATCCATATCTTTTTTGAAGATGCTCTGCGCAAGGGTGAGCAGGTCTTTTGCTGACTTTACGCCATTTGGTGCTTTAGGCTCAGCGGCTGTTGTTGTGGTAACCCTGGGCTTAGTTGTGAAATTTGGCTTTAAAGCTGTTGTCTGAGACTGTGCGGTAGTCTGTTCGCTGCTGCTTGCAGTTTTAGTTGTTGTAGTTGTTGTGGTCGTTGTAGTTGTCGTTGTCGTGGTAGCAGCTTCCTGCGTAGTCGTGGTGGTAAAGACATCATCGGTCGGGGCATTAAAGCTCGTGTCCTCTGTGCAGGCTGTCAGCGCAAGCATCACTGATGCGGTAACCGCAGCTATCATCTTTTTTATCTTCATAATATCACTCCGTCTGATTTTTTGCAGCACCTTAATTATAGCGAAACAACTACAAAAAGTCAAGTATTCGGGGGATATATGCCTGTTACTGTCGAGGTTTTGTCAGCAGGTATTCTTCAAGACCTGTGAGTATCGTGAATGCGACCTTTTTCTGATAAACGGGCGTTTCGAGCAGTTTTGATTCCTCGGCGTTGGACAAAAAGCCGCACTCTATCATCAGGGCAGGACTTTTCGCATTATGTATAAGGTACATCTCATTTCCGACGGGCTTGGTCTCACGCTCATTTTTGGGCTGCAAAAGCGAAACGAACTGCTTTTTCATACACTCGGCGAGCCTTCTTCCGTCATCGTTTTCCTTTGCATAGAACATCTGCGCTCCGCTGTATCTTTCATCAACGAACTGGTTCTGATGCACAGACAGCACGACTGCGTCATCATAGCGGTTGATTATGTCGAGCCTGTTTTTCATATCCGAAAGCTTCTGCTTTGCGATACCCTCTACACCTTTATCGTGGATAGAACGGTCGTCCTCACGGGTGCAGACGACGTCAAAGCCGAGTATCTCAAGGCTATCCCGCAGCGTCTGAACGATCGAAAGGTTGATGCCCTTTTCGGCGACGCCGTTTACAGATACACAGCCGCCGTCGATGCCGCCGTGACCTGCATCAAGCACTATCACTTTTTTGTTTATCTGCGATTTTACATTATCCGACGATGCAGGAACTGCGAACGCCAGATCCTTTGAAAATATCCATATCAGTGCAAATATACTTACAAAGCCTACACATACCGCATTTTGTATTTTTCTGAACATAGCATACAACTCCTTTGGTATCAATCTATGCTTTGAGCGAATCAATAATTCCTGTACAAAAATGGCTTTTATAGGCATAATGCTTGATAAAAAAATGGTTTTGTGCAGTAATCACAAAAAAAGCTTCACAAATTTGTTATCAGTTTATTCTTTTCTTGTTCTTTTTTTGTTGACATAATTGCAGATTTAAGGTATAATATATGTTAGTTAACTATATAAGATCTGCCTCGTTGATATGTGAGGCATGGGGTGCATATTACATACGAAAGGTTTGAGTTCCAAATGGCAAAAAAGCAAGAATCCATTTCTGAAAAGGTTGTAAGATTGTACAAGGAAGGACATAGCATAGACGAGATCTCTACGCATATGCAGATGAACAAAGGCGCATGCCTTTCTCTGCTTGAAAAATATATGCCCGATTACGAGAGCTATCAGCAGCCTACCAATGTTGCTCCGCTGAATGAATCAAGCGGAAACGGCGGTGTGATGAGCAAGATCGGCAACCCATTTAAGAAAAAGAAGAAAAACAATGACAGCCATGTAAGCGCCGTACCAGCTACAACTATCAATCTCAATTACGATGAAAACGGCTTTATTGACAAGCATACCGAGTCTATCGCAAAGATGATAAGAAGAGGCGATTCGGACAAGAAGATCGCTGAATTCTTCAACTGCACGGTCGATGACGTCAAAGCTGTCAAAGGTGCTATGGATCAGATGGCTGCTGAGCCTAAGCCTGTTGTGGAAGCACCTGCACCTGCACGGAACAACGAAGAAGATTTCAATCCGTTCATGAGCGATAAGATCAAGCGTGACAACAACCTGTCAAAGATGGCTGAGGAAAAAGCTGCGGAACAGCAGTATTCAGGTTATGATCCTTACGGACCGGGCGCTGTTGCAGATCCTTATGCTGTGGATTACGATCAGAATGCTTCACAGCAGACCGCTGAGCCTGCTATGGACGAGATATTCACAGAACAGCAGCCTGCATATACTGAGGAATTCGTTGACCAGCCTGTATCTGCGGAAGATACATTCAACATTGACGAGTTCATCACTGAAAAGCCTACTACTGATGAGAACGGAGAGTATATCCCCGACATCAAGTTTGAGGACGACGGACTTGGCGAAATGCCTTCCATCTCCACAGACGACCTCGTGTTCGACGAGCCTCCTGCTGCACCGTCAAACGATACGATAGATGGTATCGAGGGCGTAAGCTTCGATATGGATTCTATTGACAGTGTTCAGGTTCCGACTGTGAACGAAGAGGAACAAATTTCATTTGAATTGAAAGAGAGTGACGCAGAAATGACCCCAATGGAAAAAATGAAGATGTTTGCTAAACAGCAGATCGATGAGAACAACGCTAAGCTTGACAGCCTTAATGCTGAGAAGGACAAGACTGCAAATGAGCTTGCACATGATGAGGCTGAACTTGCTGCAACAAGAGCAAACATTGATGAGTGTGAGGGAGAGATCTCAAAGCTCAATATCCAGCTCAGCGAGATCAACGCAAAGCTTACAGACCTCAGCTCCAAGCTTTCCGAGTATCAGATCAACGAGACAAAGCTGCTTGATGCTACCGTCAGAAGCAGAGCTGCTAATCAGGAACTTGAAAACTCTATTGCTGAGATACTCAAGGAGAATGCAGATTACGAGACATATCTTAACTAAGTCGATGATTCCCTCATTATGCACTGCACGGTGAGGGAATTCTTATATAGACAGGAGGTAATAAAAAATGTTTTTGACAACAACAGAAAACATTCCAGGGAAAAGCTATGACATTATCGGAGTTGCTATGGGTTCGACGATCCAGTCCAAGCATCTCGGAAAGGACATCGGTGCAGGACTCAGAAACATCGTAGGAGGCGAAGTTAAGGCTTACGTTGAGATGATGGACGAGGCACGTGACATCGCTACACAGAGAATGATCCAAAACGCTCAGCAGATGGGTGCTGACGCTATTGTCAGCCTCAGATACAGCACATCGGCTGTTATGGCAAGCGCTGCCGAGGTAATGGCTTACGGCACAGCTGTTAAGTTCAAATAATCACATACAAACAAAACGACCGCCGTGGGAAATTCCTGCGGCGGTTTTTCTGCAAAAAAAGCCCGCAAACCTGACGTCTGCGGGCAAACGAATAAATAGTTGTCATTCAAGAAATGCTTCTTTTGCTTCTTTGATAGTTGTAAACGTATCATAAAACGTTTTTATAGCTGACTTGATCGGGTGTTTTTCCTTGAACTTACGGGCAGCTTCATCATCATTTCCAAGATTATCAATATACTGACCTACAAGGAACTTGGATACCTTTTTTACCCTTTCTTTCTGAGACGGAGAAAGACCTTTGATCTTATCCACTACATTGACAATAGCATTTTTTACTTTGCTGAACGCTACCTTTGCAACATTAGCTAACTTTGAAATCATACCTTTGACTTTAGAAAGAAAACCCCCTTGTTTATCATTACCATCAATATCAAGCTCTTTCTCATCAAGAATTTTCTCTCCATCAGTAAAAACGCAATTCCACTTGCTGTTTAATTCACCGTTCTTTGCAGTTGTAGTGCCAATAGCAATCAGACTATCATTGAGCACCACATATGAAACAACATCACCATTTAACTTGCCATTGACCATATCACCGGACGTAAAGCAAGTTTTATCTATGTTTTTATATTCATTGTCAGTGTAATATACACAAAGTATATTACACTCACCAGTTTCGACGCCATTTACCATTGTAGATTCTCTATAATCAATTCGTTTGTTCCCTTTTACGCACTGCCATACAGTTCCGTTTGGAGTTCCATCGACCCAATTGCTGCAAGTAGCCTCCTTATCATCTGAAAGCTTTAAACAGCCATATCCGTTTGGTTTTCCGTTTTTTAAATAGCCTGAATACTTATATTCGTTACTAAACACCATGTCCTCAACATATTCGACTGAAACAGAAGAATTACTGCCTTTTTTGGATGGGTAACTTGTATCTTTTGCTGTGAAGCTCGATAATCCGCTCAGATTGATAGTTCCAAAGTCAGCAGAAGACGATGTCTCATTAATAGTTTCAGCACCACTTTGATTTCCCGAACCGCTTTCATTGCAGCTTACCATAGAAACAGTTATAAAAGCAGCAATGATCAATGATAGAATTCTTTTCATACAAGACTACTCCTTTCAAATAATAGTAGTATAACACTAAAATTTCGGATTGTCAATGTTGGTATCAACAAAATGAAAAGAGAATAATGAATAGTGAATAATAAAAGATCCCAATGCAACTGCGCTATGATTTCCGACCCGCCGTCACACAAAAAAAGAACCGCCCTTGGAGATTTTCCAAAGGCGGAAATGCGTGGTGTACGCTGTACACTTGGCAGGGGCAGAAGGTTTCGAACCCTCGGCACGCGGTTTTGGAGACCGCTGCTCTACCAGCTGAGCTATACCCCTAAATATGATGGACCATCGGGGACTCGAACCCTGGACCGACCGGTTATGAGCCGGTTGCTCTAACCAACTGAGCTAATGGTCCATATTAAAAAAATAACAAGCCATATTTGCGTACAGCTTGTATAGTATCTGCCCAATATGGTCAAGGCAGAGTCTGTGATGACCCGTGGGAGAATCGAACTCCCGTCGCCGGCGTGAGAGGCCGGAGTCTTAACCGCTTGACCAACGGGCCTTTTTACTTGTTCAATTACCTGATGCGCCGAATTGCGCAAGCAATTCGCTTGGCTTTTAAATGCGAAGATCAAAATCAAAAAAATCATATGCGAGCAAGTTCTCAAAAGCTCCGAATTGCGCAAGCAATTCGCTTGGCTTTTAAATGCGAAGATCAAAATCAAAAAAATCATATGCGAGCAAT
>CAMZIK010000174.1 GCA_947307175.1 uncultured Clostridia bacterium | reverse complement strand
ATAACGGTAAACTTACTCTTCGACTGTCTGACGATATCAAGCCTTATCTGCTTGAACTTGAAGCTTACTATTCACAATCAAGGCTCGGTACACTTATGACATTCCGCAGCTATTACGCTACAAGATTGTATCAGTACCTCTTGGCAGAATCCAATTCCTGTAGGGTAAAGCGGGAAGAATGGTCTTTTACCTGTGAACAGCTGCGCGAGCTGTTTCAAGTCAAAGCTAAGCAATACTCACGCAATTACGATTTGGTAAGAAAGACAATCAAGCCTGCGCTTGACGAAATCGGCGCATCAGATTACGCATATGTGTGGGATTACACTGAGCATAGGACTGAGAAGCGGGGAAGGCCTCTTGAAAGCATATCATTCAAAGTTCTTTTCTTCGATAACAAGGAAAAGAAAGACTTCTACCTGCAGAAATCCAAGCCTATAATCGAGCAGCTACGAGCAGCAGCTCAGAGCGAGGACGAACTGCTTGAGGGTCAATTGTCATTCGGAGAATAAAAAAATAGAGTAGTCTGCCTATGCTTTGGACGGCTTACAGACTACCCTACCCACGAACACAACCACAGGGGGAAGTGTCGCTACTCACATTATAGCACATCTTCCTCCTACAATCAAGGAGGAAAAACAATGAGTGATGTTTTATTATGGTTAGTTATCGGTGCAGCCGATACAGGAATTATATGGTGGTTAGTCAGAGGAGGCAAGAGGAGAGAACACAAGAACGATCGCTACTATCACAATATGTGTGAATCTATCCATCAGCTCAATGACAGGGCAGTACAGCTTGAGGAACTGGAAAGAATGATCCAGGACATTGAATCATGCAGCAGAAGCCTTATGAAGTCAATCCGGATCGAGTTACCTGAGAGCTTGTCAAATAAAAAGAGCGGAACCGCTTTTCTTATAAACGGCAAGGATAGCAATACGAAATACCTACTCTCTATCGCCTACTCTGAGAGAGAAAAGCTCCGCACTTCCCTGCGGAACGACCTCGAGAACATTCTCCGTTCTGGGGTAAGGGAAACGGTAAGGGAAACGGACGAAAATATAACAGAATACGATAGGGGAGTGCGTGAAAATGGATGAGATTAAACGTTGCGTGTGCTGCGGTAAGATCATCAGCAGCATTCACGATATCGGCTTCAACAAGTACCGTCACATCAGGATTAAGTACTGCGATACTTGCCGTGAGACTATTGATACACTTCGTAACCGAGGATACCAATACGACTTCAAGCAGCGGAAGAAGGTTGCCAACAACTTAAGGGACAAGAGACAGTCTCTATTGGAAAAAGAGAATGAACTGATTCGAGAAATGAACTTGCAACTCAAGGATCGTATCGAGTACCTTGAACGCTACATCAAGTCAGGACGTTAGAGAAAAGAGAACCGGCTCGGCTCTCTTTTTAGGAGGGAGTGTAGAGGGAAAGTCTACGGGAATGCAAGGGGAAAACTTGCCCCTCGGAGAGCTCAATGCGCTTTTGGGTTTCCCAAAGTGCCATTGAGTTACACCTACCCATTGAATTTCTTTTCTGTCCGTGGTATAATAGGGTAGGTGTAACGCCACCTTCGGTGGCAGAAAAGAGGTATCTATATGCGTTATAACATAGAAGCTAAAGCGAGTATGCACGTTGGAAAAAAGTATTCTATCACACATAACCTAAGAACATATGATGCAAATAAATGGAACAAGGACGGTCATATTCAATCGGATCGGACACCGCTTAATGTCGTTCTGACTAATACAGATTTGAAATCATTTTTCAAAAAAACATTCGGTGCTGCCATTGAGCAGTTCAATGAAAAAAACAAAGATAAGCATCCGGAGAGACTTACCTCCGTTGACGAATACTACAACAAATATCGTGGACACGCTCAGGAATGTATCATGCAGATGGGTGATCATGAAAGCTATCTGAAGCTTGTAGAAAAAGTTGGACAGAACAAAGCTGACGAGATCCACAAAGAATTTCTCACGCGAGCTTATCAGAATTGGCTTACAGATAATCCGTCATTGAAAGTGTTTTCTGCTACAATCCACATGGACGAGACAAAAGACGGTACCCCGCATATCCATCTTGACTTCCTCCCTGTAGCTGAGAGCAGCCGAGGGCTAACTGTAAAAGTAAGTATGGACGGAGCCATGAAGCAGCTCGGACTGAATCGAAAAAATAAAGCAAAGGACGGTCAGAATGACAGCTACAGTGATACTCCATACAAACGATGGCTCTCACAGCAGCGAGAACGTGTAGAAGCTCTGACGAATGAATACTTAACTCTGATACCATCAGAACCATTTACAAAACGCAGACGTCAAGAAACATGGCAATGGAGAGCCCAGCAGAAAGAAGTCCTTGCAGAAGACATCAAACAATTATCCCAAAATAAAGAACAGGCTGAAAAGGATATAGAACAACTCCGGACAGAATACAAACAGTATCGTGATCTGGAAGTCAGTACTGATGATATCTCTCAGAAAATCAAAGTTAAAAGTAATCTATTTAGCAAAAGCGAAACTGTAACACTGGACAAGGCCGACTTCGATATACTACAAGAACAGTCCGCAGCATATATAGCCAATCGTGACAGAATCCAAGAACTTGATGAACGCGAAAGAAAGTTGGCTGAGGCTGAGAAAGATCTTGAACATCAAAAAAAAGCTAACGAGAATTATTGCAAACAAGTTGCTGATGCAGCACGCGAAAAGAAAAAAGAAGCAGAAGCTCTGATAAAGGAGTATGAAGATAAAGTTGCACTCTCAAACGGTTATGTTTCAAGAGCAGAAGCTAAGTATCGAGAGCAGCAGGAACTTAATAAGCGTTATCAGATTTCTCAGAAACTCCTCAATGAAAATAGAGCAGTTATCAGTGATCTTAAAGAGCAACTCATAAGCAAGGACAAACAATGCAAAGAGGAAGTAGCTGCATTATCAGCAGAAAACAGCACATTAAAAAAAGAAATCAAGAAATTGGAGAACTATATCGAGGGAATAAGGAAAAATTTTAGTACTGCAATCATGAAAATAGGCATCCTGTCTAATGTCTTCAAAGTTTTATTATGTAGCCATAATATCCCCGATAAGGAATGTGCATTGATTCAGAGCACCAAGAAATATTGTGATGATTGTATTACTCAAGCTCCATTGACTCCTGAGAATAGAGAAAAGGTTCAAGCAATCTCAAAGGGTAGCCACATTCCTAAAGTAATCACAGAGCTCAGTGAGACGCTCTATCAAGAGATGCAAGATGCTATGCTTCAGGATCAGAGTCTTGGACGCACTCGCTAATTATTTTTCTTTTCCGTTTAATGAAAAGAAAAAAGGCACAGACTGCCATCTGTGCCTTTTTTCTTAAGTTCGTTCTCGAAACGATTCTATTATAACAGATTTCTCTGCTATATGCAATTCAATTTATAATGTGTTGTCAACGTGGCCCTTGATATCGATCACGTCCTTGACAGCTAATCTATTATATCACATCGCGGTGAAATTGTCAAACGTATAAAAGTAGAAATTTCGCCGAAATGTTTGTGCAAATAGCTGATTGATAAATTTTCAGCAATATGATATAATCTTAATGATATGGACACCCTATATTCTAAGGTCTGAATTCGTTGGCAATCTCCTGAAAGGAGGTACAACGAAATGACAGTTGTAATAATTAAGTGCGTTCTCGAAGCGATTCTTAAAGCTGTCGTTGTGTTTTATGTAACCAAGGCTCTTGATTACATACACACACACATACCCAAGAAAAGGTAATACTGCACTCGAACATAAACCATTATCGAGCCGACGAATAATAGACTAGTCCATAGCCCACCGTATGACTGCCATCATACGGTGGTTTTTTTGCTATTATTTCTGGTTCTTTTTGCCGAACAACCATCCAAAAAATCTATGCTTTTCATATTCTTCCTTTTCTTCTTCTACAGCAGAGATGTCCTCACTCTGATCCTGAGCTATAGTGAGTCGCTCTTTTAACGTTCCTGCATGAAGAGCCTGAGCTGCGGTCAAAGCCTCGGTAAGAGTTTTTTGTTGTTCCTGAGAAGATCTAAGTATAGCTGTAAGATCTTCTATCTGTTTATCCTTCGCTGCGAGCTGCTCATCTTTGACTGCAAGTTGTTGTCTAAGAGCTTCTATAGTTTCCTTTAAAAGCTCATTTTCAGACGTTTCATCCTCTTTAAAATCCTTTGCAAGCAGTTGCAAATCACTTGGTAAATCCTTTGCAACTGCTTGCAAAGGCACTTTATTAAAAACGCTTAATCCCTCTATAGATAGGTATTTCACTCCACCTTCCGACTTGCAAAACGGTTGCAAAGACTTGGTAAGTAACTGGTAAATACGTTGAGTACTAACTCCAGCTTTTTCAGCAAATTGCTTAACTGTTAAATACTGTTCCATCACCATACCTCCCTGTCCTTTTATAATAATACTGCACATCTCAATCTTATATAACAATAATAAAACAGCAGCTCATATTTGTCAAGTGAGCTCGCAAAACTGTTTAGAAGGAATTTGTCAAGCATATACTATACAATGCATAGTATATGCTTGACAAACATCATCATATATGATACAATGATATTAGAAAGGAGCTGATATTATGGCAAATACAGCACAGGTATGCTTCCGCATAGACGAAGATGTAAAGCAGAACGCAGAGAAAGCATTGAATGACATGGGACTCACTATGTCAGCTGCAATCACTGTATTTCTGAAGAAAGTAGGCAACGAACGCCGCATTCCCTTTGAGATCAACGCCGATCCGTTCTATTCTGAGAGTAATATGCGTTATTTGACTAAGGTCATAGACGGCATAGAAAACGGCACAAGACCGCTGGTAGAACATGATCTGATTGAGGTAGAAGACGAATGAAGCTGAAATGGGACGAGGATGCTTGGAGTGACTATCTCTATTGGCAGACACAGGATAAGAAGACATTGAAGAGGATTAACGCATTATTGACCGATATAATGCGAAATCCGTTCGATGGGATAGGAAAACCTGAACCATTGAAGCACCGTAACGGCTATTGGAGCAGACGGATAGATGAAACTAATCGAGTAGTTTACAAGGTCGAAGGTGATTCAATAGCTATTGCTGCGGTTCGTGGTCATTATGAAGATTGATATAAGCTCCCCTGTTCGGGGGCTTTTTTTCTTTTTCAATTGCGCTTACTGAACTTACAGTTCAGATTAAACATGATCTGAGTGTACACTTTTTGTTGGTCAATCTATCCTCTTTCTTATGGGTGTGCCGTGCGCAGCACTACTTAAGACAATACTACTTAGACAGAATACTTAGACAAAATACTTGCAAAAAATTTGATTTGCCTATTTATAGCCGTATGTGCGCTCGTTTAAACGACTTTTTGTTGGCGATTAAACGACTTTTTGTTGGTGATTAAACGACTTTTTGTTGGCGATTAAACGACTTTTTGTTGGTTTCAACACTTGGAACAACGTCTTTCAACATACTCTTTCGGCTACCTTTTGTCGGTGACTAAACGACTTTTTGTTGGTGATTAAACGACCTATTGACAAGCGGTCGTTTATATGATATAATACTATTCAGGAGGTGCTTTTAATGTCAGAAAAACAATATCCGTTGAAGCTCAACAATGATTATCAGGTGGTTACCGCCAACGACTTGATCAAGGGGCGTCAGAAAATGACCTTGCGTGAAGCCCAGTTACTTTCAATAGCAATTGCTCAGGTTGTTAAGGAAGATAAAGACTTCAAAACATATACTACTACTGTTTCAGAATTAGCTGCTTTCATGAATATTGATGAAAACAGCCTATATCGTGACCTTAAGAGTATTTGCAAAAGCCTTTGTCAGCAAGTTGTAGAGGTTCAAATCGGCGGTGATAACGCCAAAGGTCGTAAGAAATGGGAGATTTTCCAATGGGTTAACAGTGCTAAGTATGATAACG
>CAMZIK010000173.1 GCA_947307175.1 uncultured Clostridia bacterium | reverse complement strand
ACGACCTTCGGGTTATGAGCCCGACGAGCTACCGAGCTGCTCCATCCCGCGATATTTCTTTGTTGTGGTGCTTATCTATTATATCACAATCGTTATAGGTTGTCAAGCACTTTTTGCAATTTTTATTTCCGCTGCCCGAAAACCGCCTGCTTACGCTTTTTGAGATAAGCAGCAAGAGCAAAGAAGCGAGAAATATTGCATCGGTTCACCTTGAAAGCTATAATTCTTTTAATAATATTTTCCTATCTCCTGCGTCCTGTTGCTGTGTAAAATTAACGGAAACAGGTGGGGTTATTTGTCTAAAAAGTGCATTGACTTTTATATTGTAATAATGTATACTGTAAATTGCTTTACTGTGTAAAAGCATAAAAGCACAAAAGCATTAAAACGGTAAAGATGTCTGTTTTGTATATCATATGTGCTTTGGAATGAAAATATGCACGGAAAGTGCGTAATGATTAGGAGTGTTGGGTTTGGTTCTGAGATGGATAGTGCTTGTGGTCTATCTTGCGCTGATGATCGGCATAGGCGCATTCTACAAGAAAAAGTCAGCAAGCGTCAATGATTTCGTGCTGGGCGGACGAGGCATAGGTCCGTGGTTCACGGCTTTCGCTTACGGCACATCGTATTTTTCAGCTGTAATATTTGTCGGCTATGCAGGAAAGTTCGGCTGGAGCTACGGCGTTGCAGCAACGTGGGTAGGTATAGGAAATGCGATCATCGGTTCGCTTCTTGCGTGGGTAGTTCTTGGCAGGAGAACAAGAATAATGACCAAGCATATCGAAGCGAAAACTATGCCGGAGTTCTTTGAGAAGCGTTATAATTCAAAGACTCTGAAGATAACCTCTGCAATAATAGTTTTTGTTTTCCTTATCCCTTATACCGCATCGGTATATAACGGTCTTTCAAGACTTTTTGAAAAGGGCTACGGTATCCCTTATAAATATTGTATACTCGGAATGGCTGTGTTTACAGCAATTTACGTTATCCTCGGCGGATACAAGGCAACAGCCCTCAACGATTTCATTCAGGGCATAATAATGCTTGTTGGTATCGTTGCAGTCGTTTTTGCAGTTCTCGGCGAACACGGCGGATTGTCAGAGTCTGTCGACCTTATGGGAACATATAAGGATTCCAAGGGCAACACAGGTACGCTCAATTCTCTGTTCGGACCTGACCCGATAAACCTTGTGGGCGTTGTAATACTCACATCTCTCGGAACATGGGGACTTCCTCAGATGGTGCAGAAGTTCTACGCTATCAGGGACGACAAGTCCATCAAGACCGGTACTATCGTATCCACAGTGTTTGCTGTCGTTGTTGCAGGCGGCTGCTACTTCCTCGGCGGATTCGGAAAGCTGTTTATGCAGGCAGACGAGAAGGGAAATCCTGTTGACGGATTTGATGCTATCGTTCCACATATGATGGAAAAGCTCCCGACACTGCTGTTCGGTATAGTTATCGTTCTGGTGCTTTCAGCTTCGATGTCAACGCTTTCATCGCTCGTTCTCACATCAAGCTCATCGCTGACGATAGACCTTGTAAAGCCGCTTTCAAAGAACATGGACGAGAAAAAAGAACTTAAAACCATGAGAGCTTTCATTGCAGCATTCCTTATCGTGTCGGTAGTTATCGCTATCTTTACACTTGAAAATCCGCAGACAGTCATATCAACACTGATGTCTATATCCTGGGGCGCACTTGCAGGAGCTTTCCTTGCGCCGTTCATGTACGGTCTTTTCTGGAAGGGCGTTACCAAAGCAGCCGTTATGGCAAGCTTTATCAGCGGCGTGGGCATCACAGTAGTTCATATGTGCCTGTATACGCTCAAATGGGGCAACCTCGACCTGCCGCAGACGATAGGCGGTCTGAGCCTCGCTTCACCGATAAATGCAGGTGCTTTCGCAATGCTGTTTGGACTCATCATCGTGCCGATAGTTTCGCTGATAACCAAGCAAAAGCCCGAAGATAAAGCAAATACCGAAAAGGTGTTTGAGTGCTATAACGCAGACAACAAAGATTCTGCGATCGAAAAGTAAGCATATCCGAATATTCAGTAAACAGTTGGGGGAAAACTCTTTTGGAAGAAGTACAAAATGGAGAAGTCATATTTGACTTCTCCATTTTTTTAGAGTAACCGTGGTAACGGTTACTCTGTTTCCCTCCGAGAATATCCTTTGGATATTCTCGCAACTGTCCGCAGGACAGTTAACCCCATTTCAGAAACCTTTTATAGATTTTCGGCGGCTGAGAGCTTTGCTCCCAGCCGCCGAAAATGTGTAAGAGTCCTAAGAGAGATTCAAGAGAATTCTTTTCCACAAGAACTGCCCACAATAAAGCACCGACAGCATATGCTCGGTCGGCTGAAAATGAAGCACTGTAAACTCTTGACAACAAAACAGGATAATGATATAATTTATTAAAATGTATTCAATAATGGAAATACCCATCAATACATATTATCCTGACGAAAGGAAAAAAGAGTATGAACATTCAAAACGATCAGAATGATACCGTTTCAGCTGACGTGACGCAGACCGAAACGATCAGCCGTCAAAGCGAAGATACAGGTATCATATGTCCGAAATGCGGAAAAGAAAACCTGTCCGACAGCGAATTCTGCCGGTTCTGCGGAAGCAGTATGAAAGCTGTTGCTCAGCAGACCGCACCGCAGACAAACGGAACAGACGTGATTTGTCCGAACTGCGGAAAGCAGGTCTCATCTTTGAGCAGATTCTGCAAATTCTGCGGAGGTCCTATAAGCGTAAACACCGCTGCTGCATTCAACCCGTCAAATGCTTATCCAAATCAGCAAAGCACGATGAACGCATATCAGTATCAGCAGAACAACGCCGTATCTGCTGGTGGATATGGTCAGTACCAGCCCCAGCAATTCCCTGCATACAACAACCAGCCGAACTATATGGCAGCAAATCCGTTTTTATCGTCTGCACCACCCTTGCTTGATCCGAGATACGATCAGTTTAAGACGAGTATGCTTCAGCCGGGACAGCGTGAGATAGTCCGCTGTATGCAGGTATCCAAGACCTATGGCACAAATAATGCTCTCAATTCTGTTGATCTTGTTATCGGAAACGGAAGGGTCATCGGTCTGCTCGGACCTAACGGAAGCGGAAAGACCACACTCATAAAGCTGCTGTGCGGCTTGCTCACGCCGACAACAGGCTCTATCACGATAAACGGCTGTCCGATAGGCGCAGCAACAAAAGCAATGGTCTCCTATCTTCCCGACCGTACATATATCCCTGACTGGATGAAGATAAGCAATATCCTTGATTATTTCACCGATTTCTATGCGGACTTCCGCCGCCCTATCGCAGAGCAGATGCTCAACAATCTCCATATTGATCCCAATGCTGTCATGAAAACGCTCTCAAAGGGTACTCAGGAAAAAGTACAGCTCGTTCTGGTCATGAGCAGAAATGCAAGCCTGTATCTGCTTGATGAGCCTATCGCAGGCGTTGACCCTGTCGCAAGAGATTATATCCTTGATACGATCATCCGCACGCATAACCCTGATTCCAGTGTCGTGATCTCCACGCATCTTATCACCGACATCGAACCTGTGCTCAATGAGGTCATCATGATAAAATACGGCACACTTGCACTTCATGGAGATGCCGATCAGCTCAGAAATACTTTCGGCAAATCTCTCAACGATATTTTCAAGGAGGTGTTTGCAGGATGTTAGGCAAGCTGCTAAAATACGAATTTATCTTTCTTGCAAAGGATTTCAGGCGCACATACATAGTATATGCTGTCAATGTATTGATACTCGCAGTGTTGGTAGGCTTTAGCAGGACCGCAAGTCTGGGTAATTTCCTTTATACTCTTACAGGCATATTCAGCGTTATCTACTATGTGTTCACACTGCTGCTGGCTATACTGACTATTTCTCATAACGTGCGCAGATTCAAAAAGAATATGTTCAGCCACGAAGGCTATCTGACAAATACGCTCCCCGTTACTCCTTCGCAGCATGTATTTGCAAAGGTAATAGCAGGTGCAGTCAATTATGTCATCAGCTTTTTTGTCATATATCTTGGAATACTCCTGCTGTCCGCTTGTGCGGGTCAGGTAGATTCTTTCAGGAATACAATGGATTTTGCATTCAAGTTCCTGGATAATGTCGGTCTGCTTTTCCCAACGTTCCTTATGCTCGCAACAGGCTATCTTGCATTCCTGCTTTTCTGCTATATGATAGCCTCGATAAGCTCTATGGTCGGTGCAAGCAAAGGAGTGAGCGTCTTTATCACCGTCATCGTGATAATAGGATTCATCGCTTTTTCTTCGATGCTCTCGTCTACCATGTTCAGAAACGGCGCTTCAGCTGAAAGTGTAATGTACATATTCTCCCTGTTTTATTCCGTATGCGCTGTTCTCGAATTTTTCCTTGTGATAAATATCATCAAGAATAATCTTAATCTGCAATAATAAAACAGCTTGTATCGGGGAAAGACCTTTTCCATAAAAGGGTCTTTTCCCGATTTTTATGCAAAAACAGAGGAAATTGCAGGAAAAATAGTAGAAAAAGCTTTAAATATCGCATTCGGAGTTGACAGAAGGAAATAAATATGCTATAATATACAAAGATTTTCGCTTGAGAATCTGAATCTTGTGTAAAAATTACAGATAGAGAAAAACGGAGATGGATAATATGAGAAAAAGAATTATCTCGACCGTGTGTGCTGTTGTCATGGGCTTTAGCTGCATGATAGGAATGCAGGCTGCCTTTTCTGACAGTGAGAACGGTCTGAAAGCAAGTGCGGCTACTTCAACCGTAACCAAGATCGCCAACAATTATGTCAGCCTTCCTTATGAAAGACTCGGCGGAGCAAACAGATTTGCCACAGCAGCAGCTGTCTCAAAGAAAGCTTACTCAAAGGGCGCTGAAAATGTGGTGCTTGCATGCGATGCTGACTATGCTGATGCACTTTGTTCTACACCGCTTGCCAATGCACTCGGTGCGCCTGTCCTGCTGACAGCTAATAATGTGCTTCCGAAGGAAACTATCGCAGAGATCAAAAGGCTCGGCGCAAAGACTATCTATGTGGTCGGCGCAGATGCTGCAAACGCTACGTTTGTAGAGGACGGTCTTCAGGAGTACAATATCGTAAAGATCGCAGGAAAAGATAAGTTCGAGACCTGCGCAAAGATAGCATCACATATGAACCAGATCGCTGAAAAGCCATCCATTACAGCTTTCTTTGCATCTGCAAACGATTTCCCCGATGCCCTTTCAATAAGCTCGATCGCCGCTGTTAAAGGCTCTCCCGTGTTCTATGTGGATAAGTCGGGAAAACTCAGCGACAGTATAAAGAAATTTCTTGCAAGCTACGGAAAGAAACTTGGCTTCGCTTATATCATCGGCGGCTCCGGAGCAATAAGCGATGAGATCTATAAAGAGCTTGAACCGTATTTCAACCAGTGGGGAAGATACGGCGGAAGCAACAGATATGAGACCAACAATATCGTAAACAACGCTTTCAAAGGCTCTTTCAAAAGCACAGACCTCTACCTTGCAACAGGAAAGAATTATCCCGATGCATTGACGGGCGGAGCGCTTGCAGCTAAGAACCAGGCTCCTCTTATGATCGCCGACAGCAAGCCGACAGCTTCACAGACAACTTACCTCAAGAATGTCGGAGGAATAACCGAAGCAAAGTCCAATACCCTTCATATCTTCGGCGGAGAAGCAGTAGTTCCTCTCAATACAGCCAAGGAAGTCATGATGATCCATGACCCGAAGCTGACCGTGACCGATAACGGAACAAAAGCAATTCTTGAGTGGACAAGCAACAGCTTCATCACTTCCTATCAGGTCTTCAGAGACGGAGACCTGCTCGCAACTATCAAGGATCCATTCACAACTACCTATAAGGATACAACTCTTAGCAAAAATGAGAGCTATACATACAGAGTCGTTTATAATTATACAGTCAAGGGTAAAAATTATATCAGCGATGTAAGCAAGCAGATAGTGCG
>CAMZIK010000172.1 GCA_947307175.1 uncultured Clostridia bacterium | reverse complement strand
AAACTATATCGCTACCCTGCACTCAATGTTCAGCCTTCCTGTACCTGCAAACTGCCCTGGCACAAATATGTTTGCACAGCAGCAACAGCAGGCACAGCCTCAGCAGGACTACGATCAGCAGAGCTATGAGCAGACTCAGCAGGATTACAGCCAGCAGGGCTACGATCAGCAGAGCTACGAACAGCCTCAGCAGGATAATACTCAGCAGAGCTATGAACAGCAAAGCTACCAGCAGGCGCAAACTTACGAGCAGCCTCAACAGCAGTACCAGCCACAGTATCAGCCGCAATACCAGCCGCAGTATCAGCAGCCTCAGCAGGACAACGCTCCTCAGGAGGATTACAGTTCCGGCGATATGGACGGCATTGATACCTCAAATATCGACCTCAGTTCGCTTGACAACATGAAACACTAACAACAAAGGGAGCTTCCGCAGAACACGGCAGCTCCCCTTTTTTGCCCAAAAGTCAAAGAACGTCATACAACGGCAAACTTGATGATGAATACGAGCCAGCTGACCACCGACATCGCTGCTATAAGACGTTCTCCTCCGGGCGCAAGCAGCAGATAGCCCTTTCTGTCTGCCGTTTTGGTCATTATGTTTTTGTCTTTCATAGTGATACCTCCCCATGTCGTTTTTTGTAGTATAACATCAAAGAATGTCTTTGTGGGGAAATTATTTGGACAGTTATGCGTACTCGGCAACAGGGAGTTTTTTTGTACACAAAAAGAACGCACCACTTTTGATGCGTTCTTTTCTTTATTATTAAAGATATTTCAGCAGTTCCTCACGGACACTGTCCATATGCTCATCGCTGATTCCGTAATCCATCTGCTTGTAGCTCCATGCAGCCCGTCCGAAACCGTACTTGTCAAACGCTGTACAGATGTCTTTGTACCAGTTGAGCGTGTCCTGTGGGTCGGCAAGATTGATAACTCCGTATTCACCGCAGTAAACGGGAACATCTCTCTCCTCAGCGACTCTTTTTGCCTCGGAGAATCTCTCCTCGAAATACTTATCGCTCAACTCCTTGACAGTTATGTGCGCAAAATCAACAAGTTTGTCAAGCCCTATCTCACTGTATTTGCTCTCGTAAAGCTCAACGCTTCCGGGATAGTGCAGCCTGAAATCATGTGGCATCTCATCTACCCAGTAAGCACCCTGATGTGTAAAGATAAGCGGATCGTAGCAGTGGAACGTGTAAACGATGTTTTCGTCCGCAGGCGCAGCCAGGTCTTTCATAGCATCAAGCGAGTTGTTCCAGTAGCTTCCGACTATTATTTTAATATCCTTGCTGTACTTTCTGATGACCTTTATCGCCTCACCAGAGATACTGTTCCAGGAGTCGATATAGCTCTTTTCAGTCACCTCATTGAGCAGCTCAAAAGCAAGCCTGTCCTGATATTTTACATAGCGCTTTGAGAACTCCTCCCACAGATCAAAAAACGCCTGCTGAAGCTTATCATCGCTGAAGAAATTCTTCTCGTTCTCGCCCTTGTCAAAGGAAAATCCCCTTGTCTTGTGCAGGTCAAGGATCATGTTCAGTCCGTATTCACCGCACCAATCGATGCACCTCTGAACATAGCCGAAGCCCGATTCGATAAAGCTTCCGTCATCGCTTTGGAAAATGTTATAGTCAACAGGAACTCTGACGTGGTCGAGTCCCCAGCTTTTTATAGTCTCAATATCGCTCTTTTTGATAAAGTTTTCAAGCCTGTCCTGTGAGTAATCACACTGTGACAGCCAACCGCCGAGATCAATTCCGTGCATATATCCTTCAAACTTTTTCATACGCTTCGCCTCCTGCAATTTGTTGAGTTAATTTTACCACAGAACAGGTCTTGTTTTATATCAAAATTTTGCTCTTTATATCACTTTCATAACCTCAAAACCGCAGTGGCGGTGCGTTTGTCCGTCGCATATCAGTTTGAGAGAACAACTGCCTTTGTGCAGCTCCGAGAATTAATTTGATATAGTTTTTGTGTCAGAATGGAGCAACAATATAAGAGGCAAGGGTTTAAACAACTCTTGCCTCTTTGGTTGGTCAACACATCAGTCCGCAAACGAGATTAGCGAACTGAACAGGATCGTCGATGCTCATGCCTTCGATGAGCAAAGCCTGATCGTACAGCAGCTTGGTGTAGTCCGTCAGCTTGTCCTTGTCACTTTCAAACAGCTCCTTGAGCTTTGCAAAGATAGGATGCTCAGGGTTGATCTCCAGCGCCTTTTCAGCCTTGACCTTCTCGCCGTTGTTCTGCGGCATAGCGTTGAGTACCTTTTCCATCTCGATAGTGATAGGACCTCCGTCTGAGGACAGACATACAGGGTGGCTCTTGAGTTTCTTTGAAAGCCTTACCGTCTTGACCTTGTCAGCGATAGCCTGCTGCATGAAGGTGAACATATCCTTGTTCTCCTCGTCCAGCTTCTTAGCTTGCTCCTTTTCCTCCTCTGTGTCGAGGTCAAGGTCAGCGTCAGAGATAGACTTGAACTGCTTGTCCTTGTACTTGATAAGAACTTTCAGCGCAAACTCGTCGATATCCTGAGTGCAGTAAAGCACCTCATAGCCTTTTTCCTTTACCTTTTCAAGCTGCGGTAGCATCTCTATGCGCTCCTTGCTCTCGCCGCAGGCATAGTAAATGTTCTTCTGGTCTTCCTTCATTCTCTCGACGTATTCGTCAAGTGTAACTTCCTTGCCCTCGAATGAAGACGGGAACATCAGAAGGTCCTGAAGCATCTCGTTTGCTGCGCCGTAGGACTGGTAGATGCCGAACTTGAACTGAAGTCCGAAAACCTTGTAGAATTTCTCGTATTTTTCCCTGTCGTTCTTCATCAGCTTTTTCAGCTCGTTCTTGATAGCCTTTTCAAGATTCTTCTCAATCATCTTGAGCTGTCTGTCGTGCTGCAAAAGCTCACGGGAAATGTTCAAAGACAGATCTTCACTATCAACAACGCCCTTTACGAAGCTGAAATAGTCAGGCAGCAGATCGGCGCACTTTTCCATTATCATAACACCGCTGGAATAAAGCTGCAAGCCCTTTTCATAGTCTTTTGAGTAGTAATCGAAAGGCGCTCTTGCAGGGATATAAAGCAGCGCATCGTAAGTGCATATACCCTCGTTCTTTGAGTGTATATGTGTAATAGGAGTCTCATAGTCGAAGAACTTCTCAACATAGAAATTGTTGTAGTCCTCCTCTTTAAGCTCGTTCTTGTTCTTTTTCCAGATAGGAGTCATCGAGTTGAGCGTTTCGATAGCCTTGTGTACCTCAGGCTCTTCGCTGTCCTCGTGATAGTGTGTATGCTCAATCTCCATTCTGATAGGGAATCTGATGTAGTCCGAATATTTCTTTACCAGCGACTGTATCTGATGCTCGTCAAGGTATTTGGAATACTTGTCGTCGTCTGTGTCGTCCTTCATCAGCAGCGTGATAGTCGTTCCCACGCCGTCCTCTTTTTCGCACGGCTCTACCGTGTATCCGTCAACTCCGTTTGACTTCCACTCAAAAGCCTGCTCGCTGCCGTAAGCCTTGGTAACGACTGTAACTTCCTTTGCGACCATGAATGTCGAATAGAAGCCTACACCAAACTGACCGATGATGTCAACGTCGTCGCCCAGATCGTTGTCCTTCTTGAAAGCAAACGAACCCGAATTTGCGATAGTACCGAGGTTGTTCTCAAGGTCCTCCTCAGTCATACCTATACCGTTGTCCGAGATAGTCAGCGTTCTCTTATCCTTGTCAACAGCGATATTGATAGCAAAATCAGACTTGTTCATTCCCACCGATGTATCAGTCAGCGACTTGAAATACAGCTTGTCTATCGCATCGCTCGCATTTGAGATAACTTCACGCAGGAATATCTCCTTATGAGTATAGATAGAGTTTATCATCATATCCAGAAGTCGTTTTGATTCCGCTTTGAACTGCTTGGTCTCCATTTTATATCACCTTTCTGTTTTAATATCCAACAAATTAGCACTCCCGTGCTTTGAGTGCTAAATACATTATACCTCACAAAAAGGAAAAATCAAGTCTTATCACAAAATATGCAAATTTTATTTACATATAATTAATACTCGCAGCTTTCACATCTTTCTCTTGCAATTATCATATAAAGTATGCTATAATATAATGTAATGTATCAGTTAGCACAGAGGTGAAGGCTTTGGAAATAAATCAGATACCGGCAGAAGACATAACAAAAAAGAGGAACCGTGACCTTGCGGTCCTCAGCGTTCTTCTGATAATATATCACTTTGCAGCAAAGCTGTTCGTATACGTATTCTACTATACATCGTATACCGTTCTCAGCGGAAAGTTCTCACTCAGCTGGAACGAGGTGCGCAATTATCTTGCCGACAGACCCGATACTGTCAACTCAACGGCTTACCAGATGAGCGCAAATATCAGCGTTACCGCTGCAACTATACTGCTTACGCTGTTTATCGCAGGAGTGTTTTTCAAAACTACCGTCTGGAGCTTTTTCAAGATAGACAGTAAATGCGTTAAAACAGGCGTAAAATGGCTCTCACCTTGCTTTGTATTCAATATGCTCGCCTCAACTGCAATAGCATTTTTAACGAGTTTTCTCAACAGTATGGGCGTATCAGTGCCGTCGGCGGATTTCTCTATCCGTCAGCCCTCGGTAATAGCAGTTATAATGCAGATCACTTATATCGTTATCCTTGCTCCGCTTTTTGAAGAGGTACTATACCGTGGTCTTATCATAAAAATGGTCAGCCCGTACAGCAAAACCGGCGCTGTACTCGTATCTGCGCTTGCCTTCGGACTTATGCACGGAAATATCCCGCAGGCAGCCTCGGCATTCTGCACTGGACTTATATATGCGATAATCGCCCTCAAGTGCGGCTCGATAATCCCGACGATGATAATCCACAGCCTGAATAACCTGATCGTAAACTCTCCCGAACTTGCAAGCGCTCTGGGAATATCATATAACGAAGCTGTGCTGAGCATTATCGAGATATGTATCGGTCTTTTCGGATTCTTTGTATGGTTCACCAGCTATAAGTATCTGAAGTTTGAGGACAACCCAGACAGGCAGGAACGGACGCTCGCACTTACGAAAGTAATGTCCAACCCGATGATACTTATTTATCTCGGTATCCTTGTTTTCGTAATATTCAAGAGGATATTTGAAGCTAATGCGTAATTGTAAACTTTCTATGCATATCCTTGACAAGTGTATTTCATAGGTATATACTCAAAGCATACCCTACAAGTAGGTAATTTATTTTTACAGAGGCGAAAAAAATGACCACCGCAAACAGACAAAAAACAAGAGTAATCACAAACACAAAGCTTATAACTCTCTCTGCGCTTTTTGCAGCAATGACGTTTGTACTCACAGCCTTCGTCCATATCCCGACCTTAAAGGGATATGTCCATATCGGCGATGCAGTGATATTCTTAGCAGCAAGCCTGCTGCCAAAGCCCTATGCCATGGCTTCCGCAGCTATCGGAGCTTCCCTTTCGGACGCACTTTCAGGTTACTGGATCTGGGTACCTGCAACACTTGTAATAAAGGCTCTGACCGCTTTTGCATTCACATCGAAAAGCCAGAAGATCATCTGCAAGCGCAATATCATCGTACTTATACCTGCACTCGTGCTGTGTGTGGTCGGATACGGACTTTACAGCGGACTTGTGATATATGGCTCGCTGGGCGCAGGTTTCATTGATGCGCCAGCAAATGCTTTCCAGTCTGTTGCCAGTGCCGCAGTCTATATCATTCTGAGTCTGACTATCGACAGATCAGGGATCAAGAAAAAGCTCAGCTGAAAGGATCCGGTACAGTAATAAAAAAACAAAAGGAGAAGCCGTAAACTTCTCCTTTTTTATTTTGCATTATCCGTCATTTTTTCGATGCATACTCTTTTGAAAGCACCTCATCTACCCACAGAACAAGGCTGACAAAGCTGTCCTTGTCATAGCAGGCAAAATACTTATTATCCGGTTGGTTGTTATGTGTAACGTTGTCGATAAGACACCAGCCGTCCGAGGAA
>CAMZIK010000171.1 GCA_947307175.1 uncultured Clostridia bacterium | reverse complement strand
GGATAATTGCACTTTCGGGCTTGAAATCAGCCTTTGCAGGCTTGACGAGCTTCATATTGCAAAGATACCATACCGCAAGCAGTGCTGTCACGATCTGTCCGATAACGGTAGCGACTGCGGCACCCATCATGCCCCACCTGAAAACAAAAATGAATATCGGATCGAGTATCATGTTCAATACCGCACCTGCAAGGGTGGAGATCATAGCAAATCCGGGGCTGCCGTCCGCACGGATAATCGGGTTCATCGCCTGCCCGAACATATAAAACGGGATACCCAGCGAAATATAGAAGAAGTATTCCTTTGAGTGACGCAGTGTTTCTTCATTGACCGTTCCGCCGAACATTGCAATAATGCCGTCGCTGAATATCAGATACACAGCACACAGCAGCAGGCTGCTCACTATCGTCATAAGTACGGAGTTGCCGACGCATTTCTTTGCCTTGTCGGGTTCGCTCTTTCCAAGACTCAGGCTGACAAAGGCACAGCAGCCGTCACCGATCATAACAGCGATCGCAAGCGCTATTACCGTAAGCGGAAAAACTACTGTATATTATCCTTGATTCTTTCTTCTATTTCTTCAAGACTCATTGGCTTTTCCGCATCAGAGGCTGCTGGTGCTGTGGTAATTGCGAGGGTATCCTTTGTTTTTTTGTTATTCATATCTTTGTACTCCTATTAAGCTTTTACATTATTGCGATTGATACTCACGAGTGAGACTAGCACGGTTGGATGATGGCATTTTTATTGAATTTACCGGCGGTGATCAAGTTTTATTTGCAAGCATATAGACTCTCCTTTTCTTGAATCAACTATATTATATTTGAAAAGTTTAAAAAATGGTTTTTGAAGAGATCGATTGTATTTTATGATCCGGGTCTAAAAACACAACTAATAAAACCTGAAAAACAGCGTAAATACGCTGAATGTTAAAAATATAGTGATTGAATTTTTAGCTTCGTGAATTATTATAACATATTTTTTTGATCTTAGATTTTTCAACAATAGTTTTTTTAATCGTCTTTGGGCAACTAATATGTGGGCGGATTTTTTGCAAAACTTTTGCAAAATGTTATTAACTGTCCCAAAAAAGTTACCACAAGCTCAAGCGAGTGTGATAAAATATATTATGGGATGTAATAGCTTTGGGGAACTTGCACAAAATTTCTTGATTTTTATGTAAAAGTGTGGTATAATTATACATGACATCCGATGCTTACCCTGGTATAGATCAAAAGATCTTAATTAGCGGAAACACTACTATACAGTTTTTGTTATGAGGTGAAAAAATGGATAACGAGCAGTTGGGTTTCTTTGATGATGAAAAAGAAGGAAAGAGCAGCATAGCGACTGGACTTAATGTTGCAAAACTAAGTTTTGTTGAAGGAATATCAACAACATGGAAAGAGCTGTTTTCTGGTTTTGATAAGCTCAATGCAATAACATACTCTTCGGGTATTGGGTTTGTATCTAATCTAGTGGATATGTTTGAATACACAGAGATAATCTTTGGATGCGAACAAGTTATGTCTTATTCTATAAGTGAGGTCATGGCGTTTCAAACCAAACTCTTGGAAAAGATAAAATCCAGCAAACAAAAGGAAAATCTCATATCCCATATCAATGATAACTCATTAAGGTTCTTTGTTACAAGAAAGAAGCTTTCACACGAGAAAATATATCTGCTTTCAGCCAAAGATGGTCGCAGGCGTGTGATAATGGGGTCTGCGAATATGTCCTATCAGGCATTTTCGGGAAATCAGCGTGAAAACATTTGCTGTATTGACGGCTCTGAGGCATATGATTGGTATATGGATACATACATGACTTTAAAAGAGGATTGTACAGATGAGATCTCAGCAAAAGCGTTGCTGATAGATGCTGATACGGAAAATCTTGATCAATTGCCTATAGCAGGTACTGTAAAGGTCAAAAAAGTATTGGAGATAGTTCCTGATAAAGATAGCAAAGAAGAAGTGGAGTTTTATCTTGATGTAAACAATATTACCGCAAAGTACAAGGCATTAACTCCAAAAGCTGAGAAATCGGGAAGAATAGTTTTGTCACCACAGACTATCGTTCAAATGAAAACGCATGCCAAGGATTATAAGGAGAAGGAAAGGGAGAAAAGAAGAGAGTTTCCTCAACTGATCATAGATACTGAGAGTAAACATGCTGAATTGAACGGTGTAAAATTGGATCTGAACCCATCTGAAAATGAGATACGAAATGATGTAGACTTGTTTATCCAGTATATGCAGGGATATAGTAATTTCCATGGTGATTATCAGTATGTGCAGAACCGTTATTTTGTTTTTGCAAATTGGTTTTTCTGCTCGCCGTTTATGGCAATAATGAGGGATACTGCAAAAAGATACAGCCAGCAATCCTTGCCATATCCCGTTTTCGGCTTGATATATGGGCAGAGCAAGGCAGGAAAAACAAGCTTCCTTGAGACATTATTAAAAATGATGATAGGTCAAAAAACGAGATTGTCAGCTCCTGAGTTTACGAGGAAATCAATTGACGGTCTGAGATGTGAGGTAAAGGGAGCACCAATAATTGTAGATGATTTAACGCAAGCACGGTTTTCACAGCATGCAGTTGAAACGATCAAAAATGATGATTTCGGTCTGTCTGAGAGAAATGTGCATTATCCGGCTGTTGTCATAAGTGCAAACGAAGATGTAAAAGCTGTTGCTCAGGAGATAGTAAGGCGAACTGTAATATGCAGGGTGCAGATAGGCTTGACAAATACCGAGGTAATGAAGAGCAATATTGTCCGTAAGGTACAAAAGAATATCGGAACAGCATTTTTCAGAGAATATGTCAGACGAATGTTTGAGATAGTTCCCGATATGGTCGAAGAACTTAAAGATGACAATGTTGATGTATCACCTGATATTCTTAGTGCTTCATCAAGAATTATTTGTGATACTATCGAAGAATACTATTCTGAGGGTGTGCCGGATTATATCCGTCAATTGTCACTGGAAGATTACTTTAGCGAGAAAGTTACCGGTAATCATGCCATTCAAACGATCAGAACTGCGTGGAAAGCAAACAGGGCTTGTTTTACAATCAAGAAAAAGACAAATAAGCTTTTGTATGAGGCAGGTCAGTCATACGATGCGGATAGGATAATCAAAGAATTACCTGAAACGCTTGAACCAAAGAAATCAAACGGTTTAGTAATAATGAATTTAGAAGAAGCTAAAAGCTTTTTTGATATTGATTTTAAAAATTCGTTCTTTGACCGCATAAAGAATCGAAAATGAGTTAGACTTCACTAGAAAGCAGCCTTGTTAAATCGATCAGGTAATACAGGAGTGTGATAAAATGACCAAGCACCACAACAAACTTGTCCGTGACAAGATACCCGGAATAATAGAAAAAGCAGGTAAGACAGCCTACACGCATATCCTCTCCGAAGAAGAGTACATAGCCGAACTTGACAAGAAACTTGGTGAGGAATTTGCCGAGTATCAGGCTGACAAGAATGTTGAAGAACTTGCTGATATGCTTGAGGTCATGTACGCTATTGTTGAAGCTTGTGGGTATTCTGTGGAGGAGCTTGAAACTGTCCGCAGAGAAAAAGCTCAAAAGCGTGGTGCGTTTGATAAGAGAATATTTCTTGAAAGGGTAGATGATAATGAGTGAATACAAATCTGCTTCTGGCAGTTCGGCTGAAGATCTGTTCATAGAGCTGTTTGCGGATACCTTCGGCGCAGAAAAAGCAGGCTACCTGTATTCGCAGTATCATTTCTATGATATATATCAGAACGACCGCTTTGCAGACTTCTTTCTTGAAAGCGGAAATAGAAAGATAGCAATTGAAATAGATGATGAGGCAAGCCATAATCCGTCTGACGTTTCCCGGAATAAGTTCTATGATGACCTTCTGAAACAAAACAGCATGGTCTATCTCGGCTGGGATATTTATCGCTGGGCGGTTAAGCAGATGCAAGTCCAGCCCGATACGGTCAAGGACGAGCTGCGTGTGTTTGTCGGAAGCGATACCGCGTTCCGTGAGGTCGAGGACTATCTTCCCGTGCAGCGTGGAAAGGCTTTGCAGGGCTTTGATCTGGAGCTGAAAGAGCATCAGAAACAGGCTCTAAAATCACTTGAAGAAATGCGTGCAAAGCATGAAACTATCGCTTTGCTCTATCACGCAACAGGTACAGGCAAGACTGTTACCGCTGTGACGGATGCAAAGAAGTGCGGCGGCAGAACGCTCTTTCTTGCCCATACCGTCGAGCTTGTAGAGCAGGCTGCAAAGACATTCAGAGAGCTTTGGAAAACCGTCAATGTCGGCAGATATGTTGATTCGATTAAGCAGCCGAACGCTTATGTCCTTTGCGGAAGCATACAAAGCGTTGCACTCAATCTTGACCGCTTCAAACCCGACGATTTTGACTACCTTATCATCGACGAAGCACACCACGCTTCTGCCGATACATATCAAAAAGTGCTTGCATATTTCAAACCGAAATTCACACTCGGTCTGACCGCAACTCCCGAGCGTGCAGATGATAAAAATATTCTTGACATCTTCAAAAATACAGCGCATAAGCTGGACATTCAAACCGCCGTGGAGATAGGCGAGCTTGTCCCTGTGCGCTGCATACGCATACATACAAACATTGATTTGACCAAGGTGCGTTTCAACAGCGTGCAGTATAATATCCGTGACCTTGAAAGCAAGATATTTGTTCCCGAACGTAATACGCTTATCGCCGATACTTTTATGGAGTATTGCAGCGAGAAGCGTACTGTAATTTTCTGTGCAAGCGTCAAGCACGCAGAGCAGATAGCACAGCTTATCCGTGAAAGAGGTGCAAATGCTCTGGCCGTGTCAGGCAGTATGAAAGCAAGCGAAAGAAAAGAGTATCTTGCAAAATTCCAAAAAGGCGAGATAAAGGCGCTGTGCGCTTGTGATTTGTTGAACGAGGGCTGGGACTGCCCCGAAACAGAGGTTCTGTTTATGGCAAGACCAACTATGTCAAAGGTGCTGTATACCCAGCAGCTCGGCAGAGGAATGCGCCTTGCAGACGGCAAAGAGAGCCTGATAGTTTTTGATTTTGTGGATAATGCAAGTCAGTATAATATGCCGTATTCGATGCACCGCCTGTTCAAGCTGAAAGACTATAAACCCGGCAAACTTGTGCTTGGTACAAAACAGCAAAGGGAAGCGGACAATCAACTCTATGCAAAGGGCGAAAAGCCTGATGCTATTGTGGATTTTCCCATCGATGCCACAGATTATGAGGCGGTAGATGTTTTCAACTGGCAGGAAGAAGCCGCAGGTATGATCTCGCAGATGGAGTTTATCCGCCGTGTTGATGTGCAGTCCGAAACAGTCGAGCGCTATATCAGAGAGTGCAAAATTATTCCCGATCTGATAGTTCCGATGAGCGAACATAGAGTATTCAAGTATTTCAAAGAAGAAACACTCGAAACAGCCGCAAAGCAGTTCGATTGGAAGCTAATCAACGATGACAACCGCAAAGAATTGTTTGTGGAAATGATAAAGCAAATGGATATGAGCTATTCCTACAAGCCTGTGCTGATAAAAGCAGTTCTTACCTACGCCGACAGTAAGGGCAGAGTCAAGCTGGACGATATCGTTGCATATTTCAGGAGTTATTACGAAGGCAGAAGAAGCGCCGGTCTGACAGTCGAAAAGCCCAACAGTATCTTTGCCAAAGGCGGCTATACCGATAAGGAAGCACAAAGAAATATCCTTGCTAATCCGTTCAAGCGTTTTCAGGATATGCAGATGCTCAGGCACACCAAAACTCTTGGTATCATCGAAGTCGAGCCGACTATGTGGAGAAATCTGACCGAGGAGGAAAAGACGGAGATCATGGAGATCTGTGAGGAGAAGCTGACCGGGTATTATCACAGATTGTCGTAAAGATTATCACTATTAGTGTTTAGTGAGTTGAAATATAACGGTAATTTTGGAGCCTGATTTATGCCAACCTACAAACTAAAATACATGTTCGACTGGGGCAGCGGCGTCTGCCTCTGGTCGAGCAATGACGAAGCAAAAGAAAAGTTCGGCGATTACCC
>CAMZIK010000170.1 GCA_947307175.1 uncultured Clostridia bacterium | reverse complement strand
CTCTGACGAACTTGCACACAGTCTTGTATTTCAGGTCGAGCATTTCACATAGCTGGTCTACGCCTACAATATCGGGATAATCAGCAAACATCGTCCGATATATATCGTCCTCTGCCTGCTGATGCTCCTGAATTTCTATAGTTTCGTCCATGATGAACACTCCTCTCAGGGAGGAAGAAATAGAAAACAAATAGCGTTGATGTTTCATATTCAGTTTTCAAGGTGCTGTAATACATCGTCTGTCGGTTATTTTTATGCCCAAAGATTGATGTACTGTTGGCAGCTCCTACTCCGAGGAATAGAAGCTCCCGACGGCACATCAGCCGTCGTTCAAAACAAGGAGGTGTGTGTGAAGCACCATAGGCAGTACCCGATGAACGGATACTCCCGACAGCGTTTCAGCTATCGTCCTGCTCGATAAGCGGCAGGATACCTTCTTTCTTCAACTGTTCGTAAATGAACATTCTTCCACGCTGCGTCCACTGTGTATTAGGTTTGGCAATGGAATCACCGTTCTCGTCCAAGACAGTAAAAGTCTTTGACTTAACGTAACCACGATCAGCATACTTCTGATACAGAAGCCATACCTTGCCGAGCTTATACTGTATGCCGTGTTCATGAAGCCACTTGTTCAGCCACTTTGCTGACTTTCCGTAGTCCTTTGCGATAGTGGTTATGGGCATAAGCCCTGCGGATTGCAGAACCATATCGCAATATGTCGCCTTCGGCTTCATTTCCTCGATCTGCTTTGCCTGAATCGCAGTTGTCTCAATGAGACTGCCGTTCTGCTGCTTTGCAAGCTCCAGCCTCTGGTCTGCTATCTGTAATGCTCTCGCCATGACCGCATCGGGACTGTTCCATTGCTTTTCAAGGTTTATGAAGTATTCACGGCAGCGCTTGCCGATCTCGGTACGCTGTATCATGCAAAGCTCCTTTGCCATATCAATGGTGAGCTGATGATCGGTTCTCGGCTTTCCTACAAGTCCGTCCGACCTATTATTCAAAAAAGAATAATAGTCTATTCCCTCAGAAAAACCATATTCGCACATTCTATCAAACCATATTGAATACTGCGTCCTGACCTCAAGGGCGGCATGAAGCTCCCGTCCGCTGACGGTAGGATTATCATTATCGTATTTCACAGCAATTGTGATTTCATTCATATAGAACACCCTCTCTCTATCTTGTCGGTGTTTTTGTTTGTGATTTACTCCTGGAATGTCGGGAACGGAGAACCGTCCCCGACGCAGGAGTGGCAGTATGCCTGCCAATATGAAAATAGGAGAAATGGAACTGTCGCATTCAGAGATGTTTTAGGCAGAACCCAAGCCGTCAGCTCAGGCTCTCCCGACAGCATCTCTGCTGTCGTAGTGAAAGGAGTTTCGATAGAGCATCGAAAAATGAAAGAAAAACGAACCTCCGGAAACGGTACAGCCTGAAAATGGACAAAGTAGCTATGCCGTTCCCTCAGCTCAAAGTAAACCTTCGTGTAGGAAGGAGGATAAGAGAGCTTGTTGGCTCATGGAGCGAACGCCCTCTATAATATCAAGCACAGAATTTGAAGAATCGGGCAAGATTTTCACTATTTTTTTCATTGGAAAAAGAAAAATCGTTATTGCGCACAAATTCTACTCCTTGTTTTCGTGCATGATGATGTATAATTTCAGTTTCTCTTTTGCTGACTTGATTCGGTAGCGTACTGTTTCAGTGGTCAGACCGTGGCGTTTCCCTAAATCCGCCATAGTGGTCTTAGTCTCTGCGTAGTAATACTCTACGATAAGCCGATAAAGGTCGGGATAGTCAGCTTTAAGAAGGTTGAGAGCAACAGGAAGATATTTCAGACGCTCGTTATGAAGTCGCTCCCGCTCAAGTTCAATCTCGTTAATGGGAAGAGTGGCAGGATCAGGACATACAGTGATAACATCTTCAAAAGTAGCTGTCTGGATGCGATACTTCTGCTCCTTTTTTTCAAGATACTGTTCGTGAAGGAGAAGCCTGTTATACTCCTTTTCAATGTTCTTAGGCACATCATCACCGAAGTGCATATAGAAAAATCCCGTCATCACTTGCCCTCCTTCGGAGGGAACAGCGGAGTGAGGGACACTTCTCCGGCATCGACCAGACGCTGATTGCAGAGTGCGACCGTATAGCTTTCATCATAGAAGCAGCCGTCAAGGAACTCCCTGATGATGTACGCTCTGTTTCTCTTTCTGCCACGTTCGTCAGGCATCTTCCAGTTGAGCATTCTGAACAAGTGCCGCTGTCTGCAAGTTTGCAGTCTGAGCGCGATGCAGATAGCACAGAGATAGTCGGGATCGTATTTCGCCGTACCATTACGGTAACGGGAGATCGTACCCTTTGGAATCCCCGTAAGCCTGGACAGCTTTCTTCCATATATCGGCGGATCGCAGCAGCTACGGTATCATCAAGCTGTTTACGCAGACTCCTTGTGCCATAGACTACTATATCATAATCGGTCTTGCCCCTACGGTTGGTGTTCAGCTTCACCTGGGGATCATTATATGTAGTTTTCATAAAACATCTCCGTCCTTTCCTGTCGGACGGAAATGTGCAAATGAACACAGTGAGACTGTCAATCGGCATAAACCGTCCGACAACCAAACATCACTCGTTCATTTGATCGTACCATATTCAATTCCATACAGTGATCGAGTAACCCCTTGCGCAATAGGTTCACTATACGGCTATGCACACCTCGGTGCGCATACTTCTATTATGACCTATCACGCCCGAAAAAGCAAGATATAGCGC
This sequence comes from uncultured Clostridia bacterium, assembly GCA_947307175.1. GTDB lineage: Bacteria > Bacillota > Clostridia > Oscillospirales > Ruminococcaceae > Hominimerdicola. Next base: position 3,312 of record CAMZIK010000170.1, on the reverse strand, counting down.
CGTTTCAGGGTGTCTCATTTTTGAAACGCCCTTTTTTTAGAAAACCGCCTATTCTCCACAAAATCTAAGGTTTTGGATAAAATCTTTCAATCTACTGTCAATCTCATTAAAACTGCGTATCTGCGATGAAAGTTCAAGTTTCTTCTCTGTAAAAAGCGTTTCCGCTATCACACAGTTTTCTCCAAATCATCACAATATACACATAGAAAAAAGGGCGGCCTGTAACTGCACAGACCGCCCTTATGCCGTTTGAAGCCGCATACTACTTCTCAATTTTTGTAACAGCATAGATAATCCGCAAGGCAATCAATGCAGAGCGAGATCTATTGTCATTGTCCAGTACACGTTTACCACCTCCCATAGAAAAATCTCTTTCGATTCGTCTGTATGGAACTGTCAATGAACTTACAAAAACCGAGCTGTATGCTTGTCTATCCTGATTATACCAAAACAGTTCGACAGAATTTCCATAACTGGAATAATTCTTCAAATTCTTTTATTATACCATTTTAGATAGACGAAATTTGTACTTCTGAGAGATTTCGGCAAAAAAGAAAGAGCCGTTGTGTAACAGCTCTCTGAGGTATTCGTTATAGATAGTATTTCTTGATGTAAGACGAAACATCGACACCACTTTCCATGTACCTTAGCAGTATCTCCGCACAGGCGTGGGCATCGCTGTCCGCCTTATGATGATCAAGGGCGATACCGTAGTGATCGCACATCACATTGAGGTTATGCTTCATATCGGGAAGAATACGCCTGCCGATTTGAACCGTACACAGGTATTCAGCAGAGGGTTTCCATGTAATGCCGTAGCTTCGCAGGCAGGAACGCAGGACACTCATATCAAAGACAGCATTATGGGCAACAAGGATACCTTTGCTCATGATCGGCTCTATCTTCTTCCAAAGCTCTGCAAAGTTCGGAGCGTTCTTGACTTTATCAGCATCTATGCCCGTAAGCTGCGTGTTGAAGTAATCGAAATGCGTTTCGGGATCAACGAGCGAAAAGTAGTTAGCGACGATCTTGTTATCTTTTATCGCTGTTATGCCTATCGCACTCATACGGTCGTTCGCACGATTTGGTGTTTCAACGTCAAATACTATGTAAATAGCCATATCCTTATCCTCTATCAGTATAGTTCCAATTTGCAGTCATATCCTGTGTCATTATGGTCAGCGATATTATCTATGATAGCTAACATTATAGTATCGCCAAGTTCCTTTCTGCTTTTCTGAGAATTGAGCCACTTTATCACAAACGGCTCTCCCGGTTCATGGCAGCCAAAACCGCCGTAAAGAATATCTCTGAAAGCATTAAGATTGTGTCCGGTCTTGAAACTAATGCCTTTGGTCATGATGAGGTCTATCTCATCGTAAAATCCTTCAATATTTGAAAACTTATTGCCGTCTATTATGTAAGTCCTCATCATTACCACCTCTAAGATCATCGTATAGGATAATTATACCATAGTGCGGTCAAAAGGTCAATCAGCAGAAAAGAAAATGAGCCGTTGCCAGTAGCAACAGCTCACACCCGACTTTGATTCCATTGGATTCAAAGTTCTGATATTTGTTGTAACAATCTCAATATGTTTTCTTCAATCTGAGAAATCACACGCTGAAACTCCGCATCATCTTTACCCGTCGGATCAAGCAAGCCCCAATCATCGTCAAACGGTCTGCCAATAAACGGACAGCCGACATCGCAGCCCATAGAGATCGCAATATCCGGCGTGGAAATATCGCTGACGAGCTTGCTGTATTGTGTCTGCTCCATGTCGATGCCGTAGAGCTTCTTCATAAGACGGACTGCATCCTGGTTGATCTGCGGTTTTGTTTCCGTTCCTGCCGAATAGCTCTCAAAAACATCTCCTGCAAGGTGCTTGCCGAGTGCTTCTGCGATCTGGCTGCGACATGAATTATGCACACAGATAAATGCGACCTTTGGTTTATTCATCATATACACTCCGACTTATCCGTTATATCGCTTATCATAGCTGAGATCTCCGAAGGCTTCAAAACCCTACCCACCGATACGACCTTTTCATTTATCACAAGTGCAGGCATTGACATTGCACCGTACTCCATGATCTTTTGCAGATCGGTGACATACTCGACCTCGATACCCATACCCTCCACAGCTTTCAGAGTGTTGTCATAAAGCTGATGACAGGCTTTACAGCCCGAACCGAGGACTTTGATACAGCAGATACCATTGACCTTTTCTCCACAACAGGTCGATGTGACCTCACTTGCAGACTTTGAACCTCCGCAGCAGCAGGATGTTTCAGCTTTTGCTTCTTCTTTTTTCTTTCCAAACAGTGACATGATATATTCCTCCTAAATGATATAGTTTTGAATGATATTGAAGAAATATCCGACAAGGATAATTCCGACTGAACATATAGCAATGAATATGCCAAGCAGCTTCGGTTTGATCGCTTTTTTCAGCATGATCATCGACGGCAGCGACAGCGTGATAACGCCCATCATAAATGCAAGAACAACGCCGAGTTTTGCGCCCTTTGCGACGAGTGCTTCTGCAATGGGGATACACCCGAATATATCTGCATACATCGGTATTCCGCATATCGTGGCAATGATAACGCCGAACGGATTGCCAGTACCGAGCAGCTTTATCACCCATTCTTCGGGTATCCAGTTATGGATAACTGCACCGATACCTACACCAACTATGACATAGGGAAAGACCTTTTTCACCGTTCCCGTGACCTGTTCCCATGAGTATTTCAGCCTGTCACGCTTTGTCAGCTCGTTCTGCGGAGTGTCAATGCTCTTGCCGTTGCGGATAAACTCCTCGACCTCACTTTCAAGGTGCAGCTTTTCGATCAGCGTACCGCCGACCACAGCTATGACAAGTCCGACGATCACATACACCACAGCGACCTTCCAGCCGAATATGCTCATCAGAAGAATAAGAGAGCCGAGGTCAACCATTGGCGATGAAATAAGGAACGAGAATGTCACACCAAGCGGCAGTCCTGCACTTGTAAATCCCATAAACAGCGGTATTGATGAGCATGAGCAGAACGGTGTGACCGTACCAAGCAAGGCGGCAATGCAGTTCGCACCGATGCCGTGAAACCGTCCGAGTATCTTCTTTGTCCTCTCAGGCGGAAAGTAGCTCTGAATGTAGGATATAAGGAATATCAGCACACCGAGCAGAACCATGATCTTGATCACATCATAGATGAAAAACTGCACACTTCCGCCGAGCTTTCCATCTGTATCAAGACCGCAGGCGTCCAGCAGAGAACCTATCAGCCTGTTCAGCCATTTCATACCG
>CAMZIK010000169.1 GCA_947307175.1 uncultured Clostridia bacterium | reverse complement strand
TGTTGAGAAACAATGCGATCAAAAACGGCAAAGTGCTTGATATGAAAATGTATTCACTGATAAAAACAAATGAATAATTATTTATAAATCGAAAGGAACTGATGTAAAATGAAGATCGAAACACAATGCTTACACGAGGGCTACAAGCCAAAGAACGGCGAACCGAGAGTTATGCCTATCGTGCAGTCAACCACCTATGTCTATGACAAGACAAGCGATGTAGCGGACGTTTTTGACGACCCAACCAAGAGCCTTATCTACTCTCGTTTCGAGAACCCGACGACAGACTGCGTTGAAAAGAAGATAGCTGCTCTTGAGGGCGGTGTGGCTGCTATGTGTACATCAAGCGGTCAGGCTGCTTCCCTGCTGTCACTTCTCAACATCCTGCAGGCAGGCGACAGCTTTATCTCCGCAGCTACTATCTACGGCGGAACTATCAACCTGTTCGCCTACACGCTCAAAAAACTGGGCATCGAGTGCATTTTCGTTGATGCGGACGCTCCCGAGGAGGAGATCAGGGCTGCTTTCAAGCCAAACACAAAGGCTGTTTTCGGCGAGACGCTTGCCAACCCCGCACTGACTGTTTTTGATATTGAAAAGTTTGCAAAGATAGCTCACGACAACGGCGTTCCGCTCATCATCGACAACACCTTCGCAACACCTTACCTTTGCCGTCCTTTCGAGTGGGGCGCTGACATAATCGTTCACTCGACCACAAAGTACATGGACGGTCACGCTGTTCAGGGCGGCGGCGTTATCGTTGATTCGGGCAAGTTCAACTGGGCAAACGGCAAGTTCCCTGAGTTCACTGAGCCTGACGAGAGCTATCACGGCACTATCTACACAAAGGCTTATCCGTTCGCACCTTACATCGTAAAGGCAAGAATGCAGCTGATGAGAGACTTCGGCTGCTACCCCGCAGGTCATTCCTCATTCCTGCTCAACCTCGGTCTTGAGACACTTGCGGTAAGAATGGACAGATACTGCGAGAATGCGCTGAAAGTTGCAAAGCATTTCAAGGATTCGGGTCTGTGCAGCGCTGTAAACTATCCGGGACTTGAAGGCGACAAGTATTACGAGCTTGGAAAGAAGTATCTGCCAAAGGGTACAAGCGGCGTTATCTCTGTTTCTATCAAGGGTGGCAGAGATGCGGCTGTCAAGTTCATGGACAGCCTGGAGCTTGCTTCAAACGAGGTTCACGTTGCCGACATCCGCACCTGCGTTCTGCACCCTGCTTCCGCTACTCACCGTCAGCTGACAGACGAACAGCTCGCTGCGGCAGGCATCGACGGCGGTCTTGTAAGATTCTCCGTAGGTCTTGAAAATGTTGACGACATCATCGCTGACATCGAAAAAGGCTTCGCAGCTATCAGATAATCATATCAGTGCTTTGTTGGGGGAAAACTCTTTTGGAGGAAGCAAAAAATGCTTCGCATTTTTTCGAGAGTAACCGTGGTAACGGTTACTCTGTTTTCCCCCGAGAATATCCTTTGGATATTCTCGCAAGCGACCGTAAGGTCGCTTATCCCCCTTTTCAGAAACCTTTTATAGAATTTCGGCGGCTATGGAGTTTTACTCCACAGCCGCCGAAATTGTGTAAGAGTCCTAAAGAGCAGTTCAAGGGAAGATCCTTTTCAAGAGAGCTTATCTCAATAAAGCACCGATACAGCAGTATCAACGCCCAAGCGGTAAAATGTTTCACCCTGCAAGGCGCTAATCTTGACATTTTGTGCGTTTTTGTATATAATAATTTATGTATATGTCCTATGGGGAGAACGGCAGGGACAAAAGTCAAAAAAGATAAACTGAGGGGTACGATGACTGATTTTGTTTTTAAACGGAAGGAACTGAAGAAAAAAGCACGGACTGCATTGAAGCTCAATTACTTCGCATGCATCGCCGTTTGCTTCATAATGGTCTTTCTTGCGGGAGAATACAGCACTACCGTGCAGGGTATCTCGATGTGGGACATCACCCATGTTGCCGATCTTAAATATACTCCCCAGCAGAAAAAAGAGATCATTCAGGATATGGTGGACAATCACCTGACTCCTGAAGAAGCGGATAAAAAGTGGGAAGTACACAACGTTGATGCTATAAGGAAATGGCTGCGCTCCTATGAGGAGTTTGGTCTTGACGGTCTGAACTCCAAGGAAGTCACCTTCTTCGGAGTGACGGGCGACGGCTCTAACATCAATACGATACTCAATGCGTTCTCTATCACAAAGACTGCAAAGGAAAGACTTGATGAGCTGACCAGCAACAGCTTTTTTGAGAACCTGTCCGACAATGCTATCCTCTATTTTGACGGACTGACAAGAAGCAAGTCGTATAAATTCACGTTCGTGGCATCTATCGTTACAGCGGTATCTGAAAAAAAGACGTTTCAAGATACTCTCGATGTTTTCGGGAATTTCCTTGTAGCACTGCTCAGAGCTGTATTTATCACAAACCTTATGATAGTCTGCGAATGCAGATTCTTTATGGAAAGCAGGACTTACCATAAAACGAAAGTCGGGCGAATGGGCTTTCTTTTCAGGGAACGCACTCTGCACCCGATAAAAACGATGTTCATAAAGGACCTCTATCTGACGCTCTGGGCATTTACCGGCGTGGGATTTTTCATAAAGCAGTATTCATATGCTATGGTGCCGTGCATACTTGCAGAGAACCCGAATATGCATACAAAAAAAGCTATCACTCTTTCAAGAAAGATGATGGACGGCTACAAATGGGAGCTTTTCAAAATAGACTGCACGATGTTCGGCTGGACACTGCTTTCGATGCTGACTCTCGGAGTTGTCGGGATATTCTTTGCAAACCCATACAGAGCTTCCATTCATTCCGAAGTCTATATCGCACTTAGAAGAAAAGCAATAGCGGAAGGTATGGAGTATTCCGAGGATCTCAACGACAAATTCATTGACCTTGATCTGCTCGAAGAACAGCTCGAAAAGCAAGACGGCGAAAAAGCCTTCACTATCCGTATCCCTGACAGCGCTGATGATGACTGCAACGCTTCCAGAACAGAACAGGAGGTGTCTGTATGACAGAAAAGGTTTACACCCTCGAAGAGCTTCGTGAGCTGGGAGAATACCCCGGAGTAGCCTATGAGCAGAAATATCATTTCAGCAGGTTCGCAAACAAGGTAATAAAACACAGAGACTATCACAGAAGCTACTCTCTGCTCGGATATATCCTTCTGTTCTTCTCGTTCTCCATCGGAGGCTGGATATGGGAGGTCGGCATACACGTTATTGAGGACGGCGTGTTTATCAACCGAGGTACGATGCACGGTCCGTGGCTGCCGATATACGGCTTCGGCGGAACGCTCGCCATTTTAGTCTTCCGAAAGCACGTTGACAATCAGGTCGGTGTGTTCGTATGGTCGGTGCTGATGTGCGGCACGGCAGAGTATATCACAAGTATACTTATCGAAAAGATACAGCACCTCAAATACTGGGACTACAACGGTTATTTTCTCAATATAAACGGCAGGATATGCTTTGAAGGTGTCGTGGTATTCGGATTTGCCTGCATTTTCGTAATATATATCCTCTCACCGTTCCTGGATAACATATACCAGAAGATAAATAAAAAGCTGCTGACTGTGGCTGCGATAGTGCTTTGTGTTGCTTTTGCTGCGGACTTTATCTATTCGCTCAACGTTCCTAACAAGGGCAAGGGCATCACAGATTACAGCGTGAGCGTGGTGCAGCAGGACAACACGGAAACGATTGAAATAAACGAATAAAATAACAAGAGCTGATACTTTTCACGGTATCAGCTCTTTGCTTTTAATTGTAATATGTCGATGTGCTTTTTGATGTGTTGTTGAGAATGGTTCTGTTGATGCTTTACTTGGGTATTCTCTTGGGAAGTATTGTTCTTCAAACTCTCTCTTAGACTTTCAGTACAATTCGGGGATATGGGGTTCTCCCCATATCCTCGAATTGCATTAAGAGGTTTAGGAAAGGGGGCTGGACGGGACAGAGTAACCGTTACCACGGTTACTCTAAAGAACGGCAAAGCCGTTCTTTGACCCTCTCTCCAAAAGGGTTTCCCCCAGTAAAACTCCAGCAGAACTGTCCCCAACAAAACCTCAAAGAATGTCGATGTACTCGCCTGCGAGAGCTTTGTTCATACTGCGCACGGCGCAGAACTTTCCGCACATGGAGCAGGTATCGTCATGCTCGGGCGCACGGCTGTCACGGATAGACCTTGCAGTTTCGGGGTCGATAGAACACTCCCACTGCTTCTCCCAGTCAAACGTGCGGCGAGCGTCAGCCATCTGATCGTCGATGTCTCTTGCGTGAGGTATCTTCTTTGCGATGTCGGCAGCGTGGGCAGCGATGCGTGAGGCGATTATTCCCTGCTTAACGTCCTCAACATTCGGGAGCGCAAGATGCTCTGCAGGAGTAACATAGCAAAGGAAGGCTGCGCCTGCGGAGGCTGCAACTGCGCCGCCGATAGCTGAAGTGATATGATCGTAGCCCGGAGCGATGTCGGTAACGAGAGGTCCGAGAACGTAGAACGGAGCGCCCATGCAGATAGTCTGCTGGATCTTCATGTTTGCTTCTATCTGGTCAAGCGGCATATGACCAGGACCTTCGATCATGACCTGAACGTCCTTTGCCCAGGCACGCTTAGTAAGCTCTCCGAGACGGACAAGCTCCTCTATCTGACAAACATCGCTTGCATCTGCAAGGCAGCCCGGACGGCAGGCATCACCCAGAGAGATAGTCACATCATACTCACGGCAGATGTCGAGTATCTCGTCGAAATACTCATAGAACGGGTTTTCCTCGCCGGTCATGCTCATCCAGGCAAATATCAGCGAACCGCCTCTGGAAACAATGTTCATCTTGCGCTTGTGGGTCTTTATCTGGTCTATCGTCTTTCTTGTTATTCCGCAGTGCAGAGTTACAAAGTCAACGCCGTCCTGTGCGTGAAGTCTTACCACGTCGATAAGGTCTTTTGCGGTGAGCGTTGCAAGATCACGCTGGTAGTGGATAACGCTGTCGTAAACGGGAACTGTGCCTATCATCGCCTTGCACTCGCTGGTGAGCTTTTGGCGGAACGGCTGGGTGTTGCCGTGGGAGGACAGATCCATTATTGCCTCAGCACCCATATCAACGGCAGCCTGAACTTTTTTCATCTCGATGTCGTAGTCCTTGCAGTCACGGGAAACGCCGAGGTTGACGTTTATCTTGGTGCGCAGCATAGAGCCTACTCCCTCTGGGTCAAGGCACTTATGCAGCTTGTTTGCGCAGATAGCTACCTGTCCTTTTGCGACGAGGTCTCTTATTTCCTCTTCGGTGCGGTACTCTTTCTTTGCGACTATTTTCATTTCGGGAGTGATTATACCCTTTTTCGCAGCGTCCATCTGTGTTGTGTAATCAGCCATTATAATTCTTCCTTTCAGCTTTGTTTTTCCTGTGCGAACATTGAACAGAGGTCAAATGCGTGAGCCATCGGTCCTGACCCTTTGCCGAGGTCAAGCTGAGCCGCAAGTGCGCCTGAGATATACTGCTTTGCACGCCCTACCGACTCGCCAAGGTCAAAGCCTTTGGCAAGATTTGAGGCTATGGCGCTTGAAAGCGTGCAGCCTGTGCCGTGAGTGTTCGGGTTGTCGATGCGTTTTCCCACGAACCACTCAAAGCCCTTTTCCGAGCAAAGCAGATCGCTTGCATCGCTTACGCTGTGACCGCCTTTTAAAAGCACGGCACAGCCATATTTGCCGAAGATATTTTCAGCGGCTCTTTGCATATCGTCCTTATTCTTTATATCCAAGCCCGAAAGCACCTGCGCTTCGGGAATGTTCGGTGTAACAAGTGTCGCTGTCGGGAAGATGCGTTCCGTCAGCGTTTTTATTGCATCGGTCTTTATCAGCGCCGAGCCGCTGGTCGCCACCATTACGGGATCGGCGACTATATTTTTTGCTTTGTACTGTATCAGCTTATCTGCGATGACTTCAACAAGAGCGCTTGACGAGACCATGCCTATTTTGACAGCATCGGGGAAGATGTCCTCGAAAACTGCGTCGAGCTGTGCGGCGAGGAACTCGGGAGTTGACTCCATTATCGCTCTCACGCCCGTGGTGTTCTGTGCGGTCAGGGCGGTTATCGCACTCATGGCGTAAACGCCGTTCATAGTCATGGTCTTGATGTCGGCTTGTATGCCTGCACCGCCGCAGCTGTCGCTGCCCGCTATCGTCAATGCTGTTTTCATAGGTTACTCCTCCTGTAAATCAGAATTTGTGCTAGCGCGCACGGCGCTTGTTTGGGGGCTTTCCGATCG